>NZ_JBFGYC010000268.1:0-5411 GCF_041587635.1 Pontibacterium sp.
CTGAGCAGGCGCTTGAATCCTTGCAATAGGAGACCTCCGCCGCAGACTTCTATCAGCAAGATCATCAGGTCGTGACTGATAAGCTTGCTGCGCTTCAGGCGCAAGAGCAAAAGGTTGAAGAGCTGATGGAGCGTTGGGTCGAGCTGGAAGCAATGCAGGAAGACTGAATCATTCCGCACATGTGTATGACGGGAGCGTGAGTCTGACAATAACACGGGAGGGATTGCCTCCCGTGTTATGAGATGAAGCGGAAAGAGTTACTCTTGTTCTGCGTCCTTCACGCGGACTGCCAGCACATCACAGTTCGCACCATGCAATACACTATTCGCAGTTGAACCGAGTAGCAGGGCTAAACCGTGGCGTCCATGGCTACCTACGATGATCAGGTCGATCTCTTTCTCCTGAGCAAGTCGGTGGATTTCGGTTTCTGTGTGTCCTGTAATGACCAGTTGCTGTGTCACAGGATAATCCAGTCTTTCAGAGTACTTTTGCAGACGGCTGTGAGCGTGATCATCTAACTGTTCCTGGATGGTGGTCAGATCCATCGGCACGTCACCACCGTAGGCGAAACTCAGCGGTTCAATTACATGTAATAGATAGAGTTCTGCTGAGTTAGCAGATGCAATTTCCCGAGCTTTGTCGATCAGCTGATCGCATTCAGCGGAGAGGTCTAGTGCAAGAAGAATTTTTCCATACAGGCTCATTGTCGC
Organism: Pontibacterium sp.; assembly: GCF_041587635.1. Taxonomy (NCBI): domain Bacteria; kingdom Pseudomonadati; phylum Pseudomonadota; class Gammaproteobacteria; order Oceanospirillales; family Oceanospirillaceae; genus Pontibacterium; species Pontibacterium sp. The sequence goes on from NZ_JBFGYC010000268.1 coordinate 711, forward strand.
ATTCCTTCTGTTTGGCTCACTTAGAGAGTAGCATAGGGCCCGCCGCTAGGGTGGCAGAGACCTTGATCACCATCAACAACGGAGAGTTTTCATGAAGTGGGCAATCATCATTCTGATTATGCTATCACTGCTTGGTTCAATTATGTGGGTTATGCCAACACCTCGGCAGCGTTTTCAGGCAGAGCTGCGCGCAAAAGCAAAGCCCTTGGGGTTTCAGGTTCAGATGGTGAGACTGACCGCACCTAGAGCTAAAGGGGAAATGGAGTCGGGACAGTATTCTGTGATGGCGTACCGATTGCCGCGCCTGAATGTCGACAAAAAAACAGCGAACACCATTACTCCATGGCATGCGTTTAGGGTCGAATCGATTGCAAACACTGGATTGCCGGAAGGGTGGAGTTGGGGCTTTGGTGAAAATGTCCTTAGTGAAGAAGCGCTGGCATTGTTAAAAGATATTATCGATATATTGCCGAGTGGCGTCTCTTCAATCGAATCTACTCCAATTCAGGCGACCGTGCACTGGGACGAAAATGGCAGTATTGAAGACTTGGGCCTGATAAAAGCGCAGATTGAGCGGATTCTGGAAGCGAAAATCTGATCTGTGAGTTGCTCGGGGTATCGTCTTAACGTACTTAATAGGAAGCAAAATGACGCAAAATAACCTGCCTGAACCCGGTCGATATCTGCATTATAAAGGTGCAGAGTACGAAGTCCTGTATTGCGCACGTCATTCTGAAACTGAGGAGTGGCTAGTCGTTTACAAGCAGTGCTATGGCGATGAAGGTGTTTGGGTACGACCGTTGGCAATGTTCTGTGAGCAGGTGATGCTGGAAAACGGTGAAAATGTCCAACGTTTCAAGGCGATAGACGCCTGATGGCGTCACATTAGCTTATCAATGCTATCAGCCAGAGTGCCGCGTCCGTGGTTGCGCTTTGGCTGAATCTTCTCTATTTCGTGATTGACTTTCTCTAGCCGGGCTTGCCTGTCCTGATGGGAAATCGCACCTTTCAGCAGAATAGCTTTCGCGTGTTTGTAGTGAGATAACGCAGTGTTTTTGTCACCTTGTAAAAGCAGGTTGTTTCCCTGAGTCAAATGAGCGTCGGCAACAACTGTGACTTTCAGCAAATGGAGGTCTCGGCGATAGCTTTTTGCGAGTGCTGGGCTAATCTTTCCAGCATAGGCCATCTGTAAAATGAGCTTTTCAACGAAGTTTATATAGATTTGCACCCGTTTGAGCGCGCGATCGCTGTCGAGTATCTGATTTGCCGGCAGAGACTGGTCTGCGTCTTCTTTTAATTGGGTCATCGATGCCAGCAGATCAGAGTCTGGTGCGAGCATTGCAATCTCATCGTACATCGCCATCGCATGAACGTTGAGTTTGTCGATGATCTCAGGATTGCAGTCGATTTCACGCAGGACTTTCAGAGAGGTGAAAACGGTCTCAGACTGCTGTCTAAGCCAGTTCAGACGGTGTTCTTTGGCTTCGGCTTGCTGCTCACGAGTCGAGATCAGATAGTTGACTGTGATGGCAACGATACCGACGACGCAGATTAAAATGACATACAGCAAATTGTCTTGAAGCATAGAAATATTCTTATGAACCAGCCGTTATAAATTGTTGTAAAAATCAGCCGAATTGTCCCTTTAATATGGGGTTCGGTAAAGTGCATTAGCCTAATTAAACGAACGAAAAAACGAATTCTTTCTTGACCGAACCATTTTCAGTACTTATATAATGCACCGAAATTAAGTTTATAGCCGTTCGCCCGAAGGATCATACCCGTATGGGAAAGTCTCTGGTAATAGTCGAGTCACCAGCCAAAGCCAAGACCATTAATAAATATCTTGGTAATCAGTACGTTGTTAAATCAAGTGTAGGTCATATTCGAGACCTGCCGACGAGTGGCAGCGGCCCTAAAAGCGATCCAAAAGAACGCGCGCGTCAGGCAGCGTTAACCCGGAAAATGAATCCGGATGAGAAAGCTATCTATAAAAAGCGTAAAGCAAAGGCGCAGTTAATTACCCGAATGGGTGTTGATCCCGAAAATGATTGGGAAGCGGCTTACGATATTTTGCCCGGAAAAGAAAAGGTCGTAGATGAGTTACGCCGCTTGGCGAAGTCTGCTGATCAGATCTATCTCGCGACCGATTTGGACCGCGAGGGGGAAGCGATTGCATGGCATTTGCGTGAAGCCATTGGTGGCGATGAAACGCGATACAGTCGCGTCGTATTCAATGAGATAACCAAGAAGGCGATCCAGAACGCCTTTGAGGCGCCGTCAGCGCTCGATATGGATCGTGTTAATGCTCAGCAGGCGCGTCGCTTCCTCGACCGTGTGGTGGGTTATATGGTGTCTCCGCTGCTATGGGAAAAAATTGCACGCGGTCTGTCCGCCGGTCGGGTGCAGTCTGTTGCTGTGCGTTTGGTTGTAGAGCGAGAGCGAGAGATTCGGGCGTTTATTCCAGAAGAGTTCTGGGAAATGCATGCGGATACCGCGACGGATGCGGGAGAGGCGCTGCGCCTTCAGGTCGCAAAAGTAGGTGGTAAAGAATTCCGGCCGGGGTCTGAAGCTGAAACCACAGCGCACTTGAACACATTGAAGGCAAGCGCTTTCAGTGTCTTGAAGCGCGAGGATCGCCCGACAACCAGCAAACCATCAGCGCCGTTTATTACCTCTACGCTACAGCAGGCAGCAAGTACCCGAATGGGGTTTGGCGTTAAGAAGACGATGATGCTGGCTCAGCGTCTCTATGAGGCGGGTTACATCACCTACATGCGTACGGACTCCACCAATTTGAGTGGCGAAGCCGTTGAGGCGTGTCGCGGTTACATTCAGAAGCACTACGGCGACGATTATCTGCCGGGTGAAGCAATTCGTTACTCCAGCAAGGAGGGGGCGCAGGAAGCGCACGAGGCCATTCGACCTTCCGATGTAACGGTGCCGCCAACATCGCTGACAGGTATGGATCGTGATGCTGAACGCCTGTATGACCTCATTCGTTGCCAGTTTATTGCGTGTCAGATGACACCTGCACAGTACACCAGCTCACGTATTATCGTAACGGCGGGTGACTTTGAACTGCGAACCAAGGGGCGTATTTTGCGCTTTGATGGTTATACGCGCGTACTGGCTGCCCGTGGTAAGGGTGATGAAGATGTGATCTTGCCGGATGTGAAGGCAGGTGAAACGCTGATTCTGTCTGAATTGACCCCGAAGCAGCATTTTACTAAGCCAACCGCTCGCTTTACCGAAGCAAGCCTGGTTAAAGAGCTTGAAAAGCGTGGGATTGGTCGTCCGTCAACTTACGCATCTATTATTTCCACCATTCAGGATCGCGGTTACGTCGAAGTGCAGAACCGTCGTTTTTATGCGCAGAAAATGGGTGACATTGTTACCGAGCGTCTGACGGAAAACTTCACCGATCTGATGGACTATAGCTTCACTGCGCGCATGGAGGAGTCACTGGATGACATCGCCAGCGGAAGTGCAGACTGGAAGGAGCTGCTGGGGCGTTTCTACGAAGGGTTTGTTCGTCGGCTGGATGAAGCACAGAGTGCCGAAGGCGGCATGCGTCCGAATGACCCAACCGACACCGATATTGAATGCCCGGATTGTGGCCGTAACATGATGATCCGCACGGGTAGTACAGGTGTGTTCCTTGGGTGTTCTGGATATAGTCTGCCACCGAAAGAGCGTTGTAAGTGCACGATCAACCTGGTGCCAGGGGATGAGGTTGTTAGCGTTGACGGCGATGAGGAAGAAGAGTCCCGCATTCTGCGAAATAAGCATCGTTGCAAGTTGTGTGATGCAGCGATGGATTCTTACCTGATTGATGCTAGCCGTAAGTTGCATGTTTGCGGTAACAATCCAGATTGTTCCGGTTTTGAGGTTGAGGGCGGTGAGTTCCGCTTGAAAGGCTATGATGGCCCAAGTATCGAATGCGACAAGTGTGGCAATGAGATGCAGCTCAAGACAGGCCGCTTTGGTAAATTCTTTGGCTGTACGAATTCAGAGTGTAAAAACACCCGCAAGTTGTTGAAGAGCGGTGAGCCTGCACCACCTAAAATGGATCCTGTCCCTATGCCTGAGTTGCAGTGTGAAAAGGTGGAGGATACCTACATTCTGCGAGATGGCGCGAGTGGTTTGTTCCTGGCGGCAAGCCAGTTTCCGAAAAATCGTGAAACACGTGCACCAAAAGTGTCCGAGATCATTCCTCATCAGAGTGAGATTGATCCAAAATATAGCTTCCTGTTTTCAGCACCCGTGAAGGATGCTGATGGTAATCCGGCAATTATCCGATATAGCCGTAAAACCAAAGAGCAGTACGTAATGAGTGAGGTGGAGAGTAAAGCTACCGGCTGGAAAGCATATTACGTCGACGGTAAATGGGTTGAGGAACAGCCTAAGCCGAAGAAAGCTGCGAAGAAAACCACGAAGAAAAAGTAAACCTGTATAGGTTCAGGGGAAGTTGATGAGCGGTATCTATCTGGCACGGACTAACCAGAAACTGAATTTTTCACGTATTCATATTGAGTCGCTGAAAGAAGCGCAAGGCACAACAGGCTGGAGCAAGCATGCGCTGATTGAGTCGTACAACGAATCAGTGCTTTTTCATCTGGCTTCAACGTATGATGCATTCTTGCGTGAAGTGGCAGAACTATACCGCTTTGATACTGAAACCTTTGTGGGTTACCGTGC
>NZ_JBFGYC010000269.1:0-5361 GCF_041587635.1 Pontibacterium sp.
ATCAGTGCGCCTTTCAGACGGCTGATACCCTTCTGCTCTTCAAACCACTCTACAACCGGCTCCAGCAGGGAAATTGCAGAAGTTACAGCCGCAACCACCAGAAAGATAAAGAACAGGGTGCCGAAGAAGACACCACCCGGCATCTGGCCGAAGGCGATTGGCAGGGTCTGGAAGATCAGACCCGGACCTGCACCCGCTTCCATACCGTTGGCAAATACCAGCGGGAAGATCGCGAGGCCCGCCAGCAGTGCGACAGCGGTATCGACCATAGATACGGTCACCGCGGTTTTAACGATGGAGACATTTTTCGGCAGGTAAGAGCCGTACGCCATCATTACACCCATACCCAAACTCAGGGTGAAGAACGCGTGACCCAGTGCAGTCAGAACACCTTCAGTGGTGAGTTTGGAGAAGTCCGGGTTGAACAGGAACTTGAAGCCGTCACCAAAGCTGTCGGTGCTCATGGCGTAACCCACCATCACCAGCAACAGACCAAACATGATCGGCATCAGGATGTTGATCGCTTTCTCCATACCAGAGCTGACGCCCCGTGCCACGATCATAATCACCAGCACCATAAACACGGAGTGCCATAGCAGCAATGTGTACGGGTCAGCCAGCAGGTTGCCAAAAATCGCGCCAATGCTATCTGAGCTGGCACCGGCGAACAGACCACCGGCGGAGTTACCCACATAAGACAGCGCCCAGCCACCGATCACCGAATAGAACGAGAGGATCAGGAAGGATGCAAGCATACCCATGCCACCGATCCAGACCCAACGCTTGGATAATCCATCCCGCGATGCCAACTGCCTCATGCTATTGATCGGGCTGCGACCACCGCGACGACCAATCATCACTTCCGCTACCATAATCGGAATACCGATCAGCGCGATACACAGCAGGTAAACCAGAACAAAAGCACCACCGCCGTTTTCGCCGGTGATATAGGGGAATTTCCAGATATTACCCAAGCCCACAGCGGAGCCACTGGCCGCAAGGATAAACGCCAGACGCGAGGACCACATCGGATGATCCGCTTTTGCGCCTGCGGTGGAGTCAGTTGAAGCAGATCCGACAGACGGATTCTGAGTCAATTCAGTCATTGTTGTTCTCCATTTTATTTTTATCTTCAGAGAGTTTTGATAAGCGATAACCGGCCCGTAGCGATGCCAAGAGCCGCAGTGTTTAGGTGTTATTTCATGAAACGTTCTTCGGCCAGGATATTGGCGATCTCACCGGTCGGGCGACCGCTGTTATCAGAACGCTGGAAGATTTCGTTCAGGGTGTCGGCGATGGTTTCGATATGCGCGCGTACGGCATTGTGCTCGTGACCGATACGCTCGTAGTAGATGTCGATGATGCCACCGGCGTTCACCACGTAATCCGGCGCGTAGAGGATGCCGTGATCCAGCAGCATCTGATCATGACGGGCATGGGCCAGCATGTTGTTGGCTGCGCCTGCGATCACTTTGGCTTTAATACGTGGGATGGTGGCGTCATTCAGTACCGCACCCAATGCGCACGGCGCGAGTACGTCCACATCCAGTGACAGAATGTCGCTCTGGGAAACCGCGGTTGCGTCCAACTCAGTGACGGCCAGACGTACCTGCTCATCATGGATATCGGTGACAAACAGTTCCGCACCGGCCATTTTCAGATGCTTGGCCAAGCGGTAACCCACGTTACCCACACCCTGAATCGCCACTTTCAGACCGGTCAGGTCATCGGTGCCCAACTTGTATTTCACTGCGGTTTTCAGGCCCACAAAGGTGCCATACGCGGTGGCCGGAGACGGATCGCCGTTACATGGCAAGCCGTCGATACCGGTACGCTCGGTGACACCCGCTACGTTGTTGGTGTAACGGTTCATCACCTGCAGATCCGGTACGCTGGTGCCGGAGTCCTCTGCGGCAATGTACTGATCGCCGGTACGCTCCAGAAAACGTCCCATCGCGGCCAGCAGATCTTCGGTTTTATGTTTGCGCGGATCGCCCAGAATCACCGATTTTCCGCCACCCAGCTTCAGGTTTGCCAATGCGGATTTGTAGGTCATGCCTTTGGACAAACGCAGTACATCACGCAGCGCTTCTTCATCGCTGGCGTAATCCCACATCCGGCAGCCACCCAGTGCAGGCCCCAGATTGGTATTATGTACGGCGATAATCGCCTGCAATCCGGTCTCTTCGTCACAGAAGAACGCGAGCTGTTCGTGGTTATCAAATTCCGGGTGACTAAATACTGACATGTTCAGTTGTTCCTTTTCGTGTGTCATTCGTGCCTTCAAGGGTGAGTTCATGGTTGAGCTTATTGGTGCATTCATGCGCCCACCTCCTGATACTGGGTGGTACTTTTTTGAGTGGGATCGCTCAGGTTGCTGAGCAGAACCTGACGCTGCAACTGGGCTTTTTCATAGGCCGCTTCTTTCACCGGGCCATAACCCCGGATAGACGCAGGCAGTGCTGCCAGCGCGCAGGCTTCGGTGTAGCTTTCCGGGCGAAGGTCGCTCAGAATCTGCTTGATATCGCGTTCGTATTCACCGATCAGGCGACGTTCCAGACGGCGGTCTGCGGTATAACCGAAGATATCCAGCGGTGTGCCACGTACTGAACGCATTTTGGCGAGCTGGCGGAACAGCGGCAGGATTTTGCTGGAGAACTTGCGCTTACGCGGACGACCCGTCGCCGGATTGGTTTTGGAGATCAGTGGCGGAGCCAGATTGAATTCCAGCTCAAACTCACCTTCGAACTGCGCTTCCAGCTGCTGCTGAAAGGTTTCTGAGGTCAGCTGACGTGCCACTTCGTACTCGTCTTTGTACGCCAGCAGTTTGCTGTAGTTCTCAGCTACGGCCATGGTCAGTTGATTGCCTTTCGACAGGGACTTTTCGGCGTTTTGTACCTGATCCACCAGCTTTTTATAACGCTGTGCCAGTGCATCGTTTTGGTAGTCGGTCAGATGCTGCATTTCACGCTGGATCACGTCGTTCAGGCTTGGAATCATCTTCACCACCTGCACCGCTGAATCCGGTGTTACAACAGCTTCGACCGCGGCCTGATCAAAGGCTGCACGACGGCCCCAGAGGAACGCCTGTTTGTTGCTCTCCACCGAGACGCCATTCAGCTCAATCGCTTTGATGATCGCTTCGCGGCTCAGTGGAATCAGCCCTTTCTGCCATGCAAAACCGATGCAGAACAGATTGACGGCCATACCATCACCCAACAACGCCGTTGCCAGATGAGTGGCATCCAGACAGTGGCTACCACCTTCAATCGCAGTGTCCACGATCACCTGCTGCATCGCATCAGTCGGCACCTGCAGATCAGGATCACGGGTAAACGCTGCAGGCATGGTTTCGTGGTTGTTCACCACCACACGGCTGCGGTTACGATCCAGTTTGCCGAGGGCTTCTTCACTTGCCCCCACCATCAGGTCAAAGCCGATCATCAGATCGGATTCACCTGCCGGAATGCGTACGGTGTGGATCTGATCCTGTGTATTCGCGATACGGATATGACTCATCACCGCACCGAACTTCTGCGCCAGACCAATCTGATCCAACACCGCTGCGCCTTTGCCTTCAATATGTGCCGCCATGCCCAACAAGGCACTCACGGTCACGACACCCGTACCACCCACGCCGGTCAGCATGATGTTGTACGGCTGGGAACAATCCGGCAGTTGTGGCAGTGGCAGTTCAGGGAATGAGATGTTGCTCGCCATCGCTTCTGGCTTGCGCAGTGTGCCGCCTTTAACAGTGACAAAACTTGGGCAGAAACCACGTACACAACTGAAGTCTTTGTTACAGGCGGACTGATCGATACTGCGCTTGCGGCCACGCTCGGTCTCTTCCGGTAGCAGGGACAAGCAGTTGGATTGCACACCGCAATCACCGCAGCCTTCACAAATTTCGGTATTGATCACCACGCGCTGTTCAGGATCATTCATGCTGCCGCGTTTGCGACGACGACGTTTTTCAGCGGCGCAGGTCTGATCAAAGATCATCACGGTGCAACCGGGAATTTCACGCAGCTCCATCTGGACTGCATTCAGGTCGTCACGATGATGAAAAGTCACACCGTCCGCGAAGTCGGCACGGCTTGGGTATTTATCCGGCTCATCGCTGACAATCGCGATACGGCGGATACCTTCGCCATACAGCTGATGAGTGATCTGCTGCACGGTTAACGTGCCATCAATCGGCTGACCACCGGTCATCGCTACCGCATCGTTGTAGAGCACTTTGTAGGTGATGTTCACATCCGCCGCGACGGAGGCGCGGATCGCCAACAGACCGGAATGGAAGTAAGTACCGTCACCCAAGTTCTGGAACACGTGGTTGTTGTCGGTAAACGGTGCCTGACCGATCCAGGTCGCCCCCTCCCCGCCCATCTGGGTAAAGGTGTCGGTGCCACGATCCATCCAGGTCGCCATGTAGTGACAGCCGATGCCACCCAAGGCACGACTGCCATCGGGCAAAGTGGTGGAGGTGTTATGCGGGCAACCGGAACAGAAATGCGGCGTACGTTCCAGCAGCGCACGAGGCTGCGCCAGTTCCGCCTCTTTATCGGCCAGGAAGGCCAAACGCTGGCTGACCTGATCACTGGTGTAAAACAGTGCGATACGTGCGGCAATCGCACGGGCGATCATCGCCGGAGTTAACTCACCCAACGAGGTCACCAGCTCGCTGTTCTGGTCGTCTTTTTTACCGACCACACGCGGACGTTTGTCATCCTGCCAGCTGAACAGCTGCTCTTTGAGCTGATCTTCGATCAGGCCACGCTTCTCTTCGATTACCAGAATCTCATCCAGACCCAGTGCGAACTCGCGCATGCCTTCCGGTTCCAGCGGCCACGGCATCGCCACTTTGTAGAGACGAATACCCAGCGATGCCGCCAGCTCGTGGCTGATGCCCAAATCTTCCAGCGCCTGTAATACATCCAGATAGGATTTACCGGTGGTGACGATACCCAGACGTGGTTGTTCTGGCTGGATGATGATCCGGTCCAGTTTATTGGTACGGCAAAACGCCTGCGCTGCGCGAATCTTGTACTTGTGCAGGCGGACTTCCTGCTGCATCGGTTTGTCCGGCCAACGCGCGTTGACACCGTCTTCCGGCATCTCAAAATCGGTTGGGATGTTAATCTCCAGACGATCCTGATCCAGATTGGCGGAGATCGCCGAATCCATCACTTCAGCCAGCGCTTTAAAGCCTACCCAGCAACCGCTGTAGCGGGACATCGCCCAGCCGTACAGGCCGTAGTCGAGCATCTCCTGGATGCCGGACGGATACAGCACCGGAATCATCGCATCCATGAATGCGTAGTCGCTCTGATGCGGCAGGGTGGATGATTTGCTGGCGTG
>NZ_JBFGYC010000270.1:0-5321 GCF_041587635.1 Pontibacterium sp.
TGGCGGATGATGCCAGTGGCCGTTTTGTTATTGATGGCGCCAGCGGTGTGATCAGTGTGAAGCAGGGCGCGACGATTCTGCTGGGTGATGCTTTCTATGATGTGACAGTTAGAGCAACCGATGTTTATGACAACAGTGCGGACCAGGTTTTCCGGATCGCGGTGAAAGATGTACCTCCAGTTGCAGTTGATGACTCAGCATCAACCGGCGTAGATACTGTGACTGGACAGGTGTTGAGTAATGACCTGAATCCCGGAGAGACGCTGGACCAGCTACGTGTGGTTGCAGTGAACGGTGAAGCATCAAATCTGGGAATTGCGATCCCCGGCAATGAGGGTGGTCTCTTTACAGTTCAGCCTGATGGTCGTTGGAGTTATACGCCAGATCCGTCTTTCATAAGCAGGCCTGTCGGTCAAAGTATACGGACAGAAGTAACGTTGGAGATCGCTGATAGTCGTGGTTCAACAGCAGAAAGTACGCTCTCGGTCACGGTTAACTTTGCAAACGATGCGCCTACAGATATTACTCTATCCAGTAACACCATCGCACTGGACAGTGATGATCTGATATTGGGGCAGCTCAATGCGACTGATCCTGATTATGGCGATAGAACGTTCTTTTACCTGACCGAAATAGACGGTGATGCAGCGGATAACCGTTTCTTCCGTATCAATAACGGGTCGCTGGAGTTGATCGATACATCGATCGGCACCGGCAACAAAACTGTCCATATTGAAGCTGCGGATCTTCATGGAGGTCGCTCCGTACAGAGTTTCAATATTGTGGTCACAGAGACGGCCGTTCTGACGATCACCGGGGACCTCGATACCACACGTGATGCCGCCGACGGCAGCTATAACGGACTGGTCAAAGAAGGTGCTGCGGCTGGCAGCGCAGTGGGGATTCAGGTACAGGTCGATTACCTTCTGAATGACAATCCAACCATCAGTTTCAGCTTGCTGGATAATGCGGATAATCGTTTTGTCATCGACCAGTATGGGGTGATAACCGTAGCTGAAAATGCGGTCTTTGATGCAACAATTACCTCTACGTACACTGTCATTGTGCAGGCACAGGTGGGTGTTGATGTTGTGACCTCATCGTTCGTGATTGGTGTTGTGCCTGCGGCTTTGGGCGTGGCTGATGATACGGCTGAGGTATCCGAAGATGCTGCATCGGTGGGTGGAAACGTACTGGACAACGATCCATCGAATGCTCAACTGGGTGGTCCGTTGACGGTTCTGGCGATTAATGATCAGAGCGGTGACCTTGGTCAGAGTATTGCGGGTGACAACGGTGGCAACTTCACGGTTAACGCGAACGGTAGCTGGCAGTTTGATCCTGCGGGAGCGTTTGATGACCTCGCGATCAATGAAACCCGGATGACAACCGTTACGATTACCGTCAGGAATACGCTGGGCGATACAGCGTCGAGCACGTTGAGTGTCACTGTCACCGGACAGCCTGACGCCCCGACGGATCTGCAACTGGATAATCTGAATTTTGATGTACGTACGACACCGCCAATTGTCGGCCGGTTAAGTGGCACCGATATCGATACCGATCAAGCGGACCTGACCTTTAGCCTGCTGAATCGGCCTGAGCTTCCACATAATGCGTTCTTCGATATTGCAGGAGATCAGCTACGAGTAAAAAATGGGGTTACGTTGGAGGTGGGTGTTGTCTACAACCTCTATATTGAAGTGTTTGACGGCAATTCCAGTGTTGGGCGGACGTTCGCGGTGGCTGCAACAGATCCAACCGTACCTTACATCACCGGTGACAGTGATGTGGCGGGTGATAATCAGGATAAAACCGTTCAGGGATCGGTGGATGAAGGCCGCTATAACAGCGCCACAGAGGTAGGAATCACCGTCGAAAGTACGTTTGGTGGTGATCTGAACTACTCGTTACACGATACGGATAGCCCGGCAGATACACATGATCTGTTCACCATCGATGCCAGTAGTGGTGTGATCAGCGTGAAAGAAGGCGCTGTGCTGAATGCCGAGTCGGCAACACGTAACACCGTATTGGTTAAAGCGACTGATACAACCGATGCGAACAACAGTACGACCCGAATCTTCACGATTGAAGTGAATAACCTTGCGCCTACTGTTGTTGATGATCATCAGAACATCAGCAATCAGGCGACTGTTACGACAGGTAATATCCGTATCAACGACAGCGATCCGGGCAGTACCGGTAGCATGCGTAACCTGGAAATTTTGCAGATCAATGATGTTGCATATTCCGGTGCGCCAATCGCAGGTTCAGCGGGTGGCGAGTTTGTGTTTGGCACGAATGGCAGTTGGACGTTCCGTTTAGGTGACGACTTCCAACACCTGCAACCAGGCGAGTCTGTATCAACTTCTATTCGTATCTTAAGTCAGGATGCGGGGCCATTTAATAATCCAACTTTTGTTCCTACCGATGCGGTTGAGAGTACGCTGACGGTTGTGGTGACTGCGCCTGGTGATATTGGTCTGGACAACAACCGTCTGGATCTCGCCCAGACAGACAGCAATGTGGGTGACCTGTCGTCAGTGGCCGCAGGGGCAGGGCCTTTTACCTTTGAGTTGGTGTCCGGCGATGGTGACGGCGGTAATGCACTGTTCCGTATTGATGGCAGCGCGTTAGTTGTTGAACGCGAACCGATGCCTGCTGCGGGTGAATACAATATCAGGGTGCGAATGTCATCGTCGGATGGTCCGGTTGAGGCGATGTTCACCATTGTATTGCTCAACACCTCTCTGTCGTTTGATCTGGTTGATATCAATTCCCGACCAGGCTCTGATGTGCGTCATGAGGGCACGCCATCCGGTTTTGGCACTGTGACGGAAGGAGCTGCTGCAGGTAGCGAAGTGGGTATCCGTGTGCAACCGGATCAGCCAACGGATGTGATCACCTATGCATTGACCGACACGGCCGATGGCCGCTTCACGATTCATGCTGAGACCGGTGTTGTGACGGTGGATGATGCATCACGGATCAATGCGGAAGACGGTACCTTTTCCTACCTGATTAGAGGCACGGCGACTGAGCAAAGTTCGGGTCGTGTTGAGCAGTTCGCGTTTACCATCTATCTGGACAATGCGCCGTTGCAGGCCAGCAATGATCAGGTAAATATTCTGGCAAATGCAACAACCGCAATTAGTGGCAACGTTTTCGATAATGATAGCGATGCGAACAGCAGCCTGCCGGGTGGTGATGTGGCTGTTTTGGGGGCGGGTAGCACGTTTGATAGCTACAAAGGCCAGAACGGGATTAACTACACAGACCTGATCCCACAGATGGGCAATGGGCTTGGTCAGACGGTCGCAGGTAGCGATGGCGGTGTGTTCCGTATCAATGCTGATGGTAGCTGGACCTTTGAACACAATGGCGACTTTAACGACTTAGCGGTCGATGCGACGCGGGAAACCCGTATCACCGTTATGGTATCGGATGTGGGCCTGGGTTGGGGTGTCGACAGCATTATCCGGGATGACCTTCCCGATTTCCTGAACGGTAAGAAACCCGGTACGCCAGTTGCGACTGAGATTGTGGTCACCGTCACGGGTACGTTGAATACTCAGGATTTTCAGCTGGTGGATACTGATCCTGCTCACAATGGCCGCGGTATGAACCCTCATGGCTATGGTGCGGTGAGCGAAGGTGCTGCGAACGGCACGTTAGTTGGGATTACTGTTGGCGCTACCGAATCACGTCAGACGCTCACGTTTGCGATGACGGATGATGCGGGTGGTCGTTTCGACATTGATACCAGCACGGGTGCCATCAGCGTTAAAAACGGTACGTTACTGAATGCTGAAGACGGCTCCAATCACTATCAGGTGCGTGTGACTGCCACAGAAGCAGGCACGGGTCTGGTCTCTAAAGATACCTTTATCATCTTCCTCGATAACGCAACACTGAATGCGGCGGATGATTATGGTCAGCAGAATGCCGACGCAACCACGCCGATCTCTGGCAACGTGTTTAGCAACGACCGGGATGCGAACAGTACGTTGCCAGGGGACGATGTGGTCGTCTGGGCCGCAGGTACGTCGGTGGACAGTATCAGCAGCAGTCCGGAACTGACCTTGGCCGACGCCAGCAGTATTGGCGGCGATGGTATTGGTCAACCGGTTGTGGGCAGTAGCGGCGGTCTCTTCCGCATTGATCACAATGGTAACTGGACCTTTGAACATAACGGCGACTTTGATGATCTTGCGGTTGGTGTGACCCGCGAAACACGTATTTCCGTCTTGGTCAGTGATCAGGGGCTGGAGTGGGGCGAAGACAGTATTATCGCCGATACCCTGCCAGACTTCGTGAATGACAAGCCCGGACAGCCTGTTGTTTCTGAAATTATTGTGACGGTTGTTGGTATCGACAACACGGTGACATTTGAGCTGAGTGATATCGATGACACGCACAATAGCCGTGGTATGAATCCAAATGGTTATGGTGCCGTCAATGAAAACACAGCAGATGATTCCAGCGTGGGTATCACAGTTGCACCTACAACAACGCGCCAGACCTTAACATTTGAACTGACAAACAGCGCGGATGGGCGGTTCTCTATCGATGACAATGGCGTGATCCGTGTTGTTGATGGCACCCGCATCAATGCTGAGTCAGGTGTCGATCATTACAAAGTTGTGGTGGTTGCACGTGAAACCGCAACAGGCCAGACGGGCACGCAGACCTTCACTATCTTTGTGGATAACACGCCGCTGAACGCCTTGGATGATGCCGGTCAGACAACGGAAAATGCAACCGCTCCGATTTCCGGCAATGTCTTCTCCAACGATTCTGATCCGAACAGTGTTTTGCCGGGCAACGATGCGGTGGTGCTGGCGGCAGGTCCCACCGTAGATTCCCTGCGTGGTCAGACCGGCCTCAGTATCATCGGTATCAGTGACCATATCGGTCAGGGTTTGAGCACAACCGTTGCTGGTAGCAACGGAGGAATTTTCCGTATTACGCCTGAAGGTAACTGGCAGTTTGAAACTAATGGGGACTTTGCCGCATTGGATCAGGGGCAGACCACAACATCCAGCCTTACGGTTGTGAGTTCAGATCATGGCATGGTCTGGGGCGAAGACTTTAATGTTGGTGACGATCTACCTGCATTTGTTAATGGTAAACCGGGTGCACCGGTCGTGACAGAGATTGTGGTGACGATTGTGGGTGAGAACGCTGCACCGGTCGTGACGCCGCCTGCTCCAACTCCACCTGCTCCGACGCCGGTTGACCCAGCACCAACGGATCCAACACCTACAGATCCAACACCAACGGATCCAACACCAACGGATCCAACACCAACGGACCCA
>NZ_JBFGYC010000271.1:0-5320 GCF_041587635.1 Pontibacterium sp.
CAATTTCTTGATGATCTTGATCCTTCACGCAGTTATTTCTATCAGAACGATATCGATGGCTTTCAACGTTTCAGCACCCAACTGGACGACGACCTGCTTGAAGGTGACCTATCGGCTGCGTACGAGATCTTCAATATTTTCCAGACGCGCAATCGGGATCGCCTGAACTACGCCATCAATATGCTGAACAGCGATTACGACTTCAATTTCGACCGTGAAGAAACCCTTTTAGCGGACCGCTCTGATGCGGATTGGGTCCTGAATGAAAAGGAGATGGATAATCTCTGGCGTAAGCGTATCAAAAGCGCCCTGCTCAGTTTAAAACTCGCAGACAAAACCGAAGATGAAGCGAAAGAGATTCTGACAAAACGCTATCAGAATCAGCTAACCCGTGCCGATCAAATCAACAATGAAGACGTTTTCCAAAGCTACGCGAATGCACTGACCTCACAATACGACCCCCATACTCAGTACTTTTCACCACGGCGCTCAGAAAACTTCCAGATCAATATGAGCCTCTCGCTGGAAGGGATCGGTGCGGTATTACAGAGCGAAGATGAATTCACCAAAATCGTCCGCTTGGTACCTGCGGGACCGGCAGAAAAAACCGGCCAGCTAAAACCATCTGATCTGATTCTTGGCGTCGGCCAGGGTGATGAGGGCGAGATTGAAGATGTCGTAGGCTGGCGTCTTGACGATGTTGTACAGAAAATCCGTGGCCCCAAAGACTCCGTTGTCCGTTTGCAGGTTCGCTCCGATGATGCCGATGACGCACCGATGCGTATCATTCGTATCATTCGCAACAAGGTGAAACTCGAAGAACAGTCGGCGCAGAAACGCGTGATGGAGATCGATTATCAGGACCAGAAAGTCAAACTGGGCGTGATCGAAATCCCAACCTTCTACATTGATTTTGCCGGTCTTCAGCGCGGCGACAAAAACTACAAGAGCACAACACGCGACGTTGAAAAGCTTATCAAAGAGCTGGAAAGCGAAGACATTAGCGGCCTGATCATTGATCTGCGCGACAATGGCGGCGGCTCGCTGCGTGAAGCCAACGAATTGGTTGGCCTGTTCATCAACCGCGGTCCCGTTGTGCAAATTCGAGATCAGCAGGGTTACATCCGCGTACTCGGCGATCGTGATCCGAAAATTGCCTACTCAGGCCCTATGGCGGTGATGGTGAATCGCCTTTCCGCATCCGCCTCTGAAATTTTTGCGGGCGCTATGCAAGACTATCAGCGCGCCATTGTTATTGGTGGCCAGACCTTTGGTAAAGGCACCGTGCAAACCTTACAGCCGCTGCAGCATGGTCAGCTCAAACTCACCAACGCCAAGTTCTATCGGATCTCTGGTGAGAGCACGCAACACAAAGGTGTTATCCCGGATATCAGCTTCCCAACCTTGTATGATAATGACGAGATCGGTGAAAGCGCACTGGAAGGTGCACTGGTATGGGATCAGGTACATGAAGCGCCTCACGGCAGCTTTATCGGTGCATCCTCCTTCATCCAGACGTTAACTGAACGCCATTTGCAGCGCATTCGAGAAAACCCCGATTTTAAGTTTATGAATGAGCAAGTTGCAGAGATGCAGAAACGTCGTGAGAAAAATGAAATCTCACTACGTGAAGCCACACTTAAGCAGGAACGTAACGAGTCTGAAGCGTGGCAGGTAGAAAGCGAAAACCGCCGCCGCGTAGAGAAAGGCCTAAGCCCGATCGCCAAACTGTCTGAGCTTGAAGACGAACAGAAAAAAGATGCTCAGGGACGCCCGATCAATCCACAAGCCGAAGCGATGCTTGAGGAAAGCGGCAGAATCCTTATCGACATGGTCGTTGCCACACAAAAATATACAGCTGCGCGGAAATAGGCCGATAACCCTATCTGTTCAGTTTATTTTTGAGGAAATGGAAGTATGGCTGCCAAAAACATTATTGTCCTAACGCTTGTCGTCCCGATCGTTCTTGGAGTGCTGGGTGTTGGCGGCTATTACGGCTACAACGCCCTCATCAAACAAGAAGCGAACAACAACAAGGACCTGGAAAAGTTTGGCCTCGCTGTACTTCCACAATCCACCTCCGCCCCGAGCGCTACAGATGAAAAAGAACGCCACGCAATCTACCAGCAAAGCACAGGCGTTTTGGGCACAACCCAGGAAGTAGCCACCTTTGCAGACGAAAAACTCTCGCCCACTCAGAAAGTAATCCGCGGATTAATGAGTGATAAAGAGGTGCTGCTCGAAGAAAAGAAAAAGCTCAACGAAGATATTGATACGCTTAAAGCCCGCATCGCAGAGCTGGAAGAGTACAAACGTCTGAACCAGCACTTCGCACCGGACAAGATCAGCGCAGAGCTGGCCAAAGTAAAAGCACGCCTGAAAAAGCACCTGTTGAATTCAACCAGCGCGGCCCGGTTTAACAACCGTCAAATCGAGATCATCTCCGGTGCTTCTGCGGTTGAGTACGACAAATTTATTCGCCGCAACCGGATGATCCTATCTGACTTCCAGCGTGAAGAGCTGGTCAGCATCTACCTGCCAGAATTTGCATTTTGTCTTGGAGATGGCGTCGACATCGCCGCTAACTCTGCCTCGGAAGAGCGCAAACTCGTTCGCTTTTTTGAAGAACAGGATATCACCCTCCTGACAACCGCCCTGAAACAGGATCTGGATACCGTACTCACCCCTTGTCAGGAAGCACTGCATGAACAACTTGCCAAGTACACGCCCGGAACGCCCTGATTTCTCTGAATAAAGCGTCTCCTAAGGCGCTTTTTACTACACTTTTTTACGCCCAGCCTGTATAATGCGCGCTCCTTTTAAAGCGACCGTACGCCCACACATCGGCAAAAGGTGTGCCCGATCGCTATATTTATCTGACCCTGTACGGCCGATGTTACAGGTTGAAAAGTGCTGCAAAGGCTTACTTTAAGCCTGCCACGTAGCCTTTCATCAAAGGACATTATTCATGAGCGAAAGCTTTGCTGAACTGTTTGAAGAATCCCTTCAGAACCTAGACATGAAACCTGGCACCCTGGTAATGGGTGAAGTTATCGATATCGATAGCGACTGGGTTACTGTTAACGCTGGCCTGAAATCCGAAGCTGTTATTCCTCGCGCTCAGTTCCTGAACGACGCGAACGAACTGGAAATCCAGATCGGTGATGAGGTTAAAGTTTCCCTGGAAGCTGTAGAAGATGGCTTCGGTGAAACGCGTCTGTCTCGCGAAAAAGCGAAACGCGCAGAAGCATGGGATGTTCTCAAGCAGAAATTCGATGCAGAAGAAGTTGTTAAAGGCTTCATCTCCGGTAAAGTTAAAGGCGGCTTTACTGTTAGCATCAACAACATCCAGGGCTTCCTGCCAGGCTCTCTGGTAGATGTACGTCCAGTACGTGACGTTGACCACCTGGAAGGCAAAGAGCTGGAATTCAAACTGATTAAGCTGGATCAGAAGCGCAACAACATCGTTGTTTCCCGTCGTGCCGTTCTGCAAGAAGCTAACAGCGCTCAGCGTGACGAGCTGCTGGCTTCCCTGGAAGAAGGCCAGAGCGTTAAAGGTTTCGTTAAGAACCTGACCAACTACGGTGCATTCATCGATCTGGGTGGCGTTGACGGCCTGCTGCACATCACCGACATGGCGTGGAAGCGTATCTCCCACCCATCCGAGATGCTGAATCCTGGCGACGAGATCTCTGTTAAGATCATCAAGTTCGACAAAGAAACTGGTCGTATCTCTCTGGGTCTGAAACAGCTGTCTGAAGATCCATGGGAAGCAATCAAGAACCGTTACCCAGCGGGTGCGAAAGTTCAGGCTCGCATCACCAACCTGACTGACTACGGCTGCTTCGCTTCTATCGAAGACGGCGTTGAAGGTCTGGTACACGTTTCTGAAATGTCTTGGACTAACAAAAACATCCACCCATCTAAAGTTGTTCAGATCGGTGATGCTGTAGAAGTTATGATCCTGGACGTAGACGAAGAGCGTCGTCGTATCTCCCTGGGCATCAAGCAGTGCTCTCTGAACCCATGGGTATCCTTCGCAGAGAAATACGCTGCGGGCGACAAAGTGAACGGTACTATCAAGACCATCACTGACTTCGGTATCTTCGTAGGTCTGGAAAACGATCTGGACGGCCTGGTACACATGTCTGACATCACTTGGGAAGCTGATGCTGAAGCTGCCCTGCGTCAGTACAAGAAAGGTGATGAAGTTGAAGCGGTTATCCTGTCTATCGACGCAGAGAAAGAGCGTATCTCTCTGGGCGTTAAACAGCTGGAAAGCGACCCATTCGCTGAGTTCGTAACTGCGAACGACAAAGGCACTATCGTTAACGGTACTGTTAAGTCCGTAGACGCTAAAGCTGCTGTTATCGAACTGGCTGAAGGCATCGAAGGCATCCTGAAAGCTTCTGAAGTTGCTTCCGAGCGTACTGAAGACGTTTCCGCTGTCATGAAAGAAGGCGATGCAGTTGAAGCTAAGATCACCGGTATCGATCGTCGTAACCGCGTAATCACTCTGTCTATCCGTGCTAAGGATCAGGCTGAAGAGAAAGCTGCACTGAAAGCAGTTCAGAACGCTGAAGTTGAGGTTTCTGGCCCAACTACAATCGGTGAACTGATCAAAGCTCAGATGGCTGCTAAGAAGTAATATTACTTCACGCTAATAAAAAGGCGCTCATTGAGCGCCTTTTTTGTGCCTGAAATTCCACACCACACACCACAGACCTTGTAGGGTAGCCTTCAGGCTACCGGCAGACTGAAAGCCTGCCCTACATACATAACGCCCAACGATGACAACGAGCCTGCCCTCCAACACCTCAACCACCTGCGACAACAAAACCCCACTCCACCACCCCTGTAGATACCATCTCTCCAAACATGCCTCAAGAACTCTCTAGGTAACTTGAGGCATATATTCATTTTGGTTTTTCACCACGCCAAAACAGATCTGCAGCAGCTTTCTCATCGCGGCGCCCAGTGCCTGCATTTTGGTCTTTCCTGCACCTAGGAGGCGATGATACTGTGCCCGTATATCAGGGTTGTGCTGAGTGGCGACTACCGCAGCCATATATAATTTTGACCTGATTCGAGAGGGACCCGCCTTGCTTAATACGGTTCGTCCCTTTAGTTTTCCTGACTCCTGCAACCTCGGGATAAGGCCAGCGTAACAGGCAACTTGATTAGCCCTTTTAAAAGGCTATGTCTGAGTAAACTGTTGTAAACCTGCCATTCTTAAATATAAGTATGATGTTTGAGGATGGCATTCCATGAATACGTCAGCGTTTCACCAACTGCTAAAGCAGTTAACCTCGCTCTCGCC
>NZ_JBFGYC010000272.1:0-5316 GCF_041587635.1 Pontibacterium sp.
CACACTATCACCGGCGATACCATGCGCGTAACCCTTCTGCAGTTCTTTGAAATTGAACAGATTTGTATCAGCCAGATGGGAAGGCACTACGTTTTGCAGCGAACGGAACATGGTTTCGATACGGCCCGGATTGGACTTATCCCAACCGTTCAGCATCTCTTTGATCACCTGACGCTGCAGGTTTTCCTGCGAACCACACAAGTTGCACGGAATAATCGGGAACTGTTTCAGATCACCGTACTCTGCGATATCTTTCTCACGGGCATAGGCCAGTGGGCGAATCACCATGTTTTTGCCGTCATCGGATACCAGCTTAGGTGGCATCGACTTCAGCTTGCCGCCGTAGAACATGTTCAGGAAGAAGGTTTCCAGAATGTCGTCACGATGATGGCCCAGCGCGATCTTAGTCGCACCGATCTCTTCAGCAAAACCATAAAGCGTACCACGACGCAGACGGGAGCAAAGCGCGCAGGTGGTTTTACCTTCCGGCACCACTTCTTTCACGATGGAATAGGTATCGCGCTCAACGATGTGGAACTCCACACCGATCGATTCCAGGTATTCCGGCAGGATATGCTCGGGGAAACCCGGCTGTTTCTGATCCAGATTCACCGCCACAATATCAAAGTGAATCGGCGCACTTTTCTGCAGGTTCAGCAGAATATCCAGCATGGCATAGGAGTCTTTACCGCCGGACAGGCATACCATCACCTTGTCGCCATCTTCAATCATATTGAAGTCTTCGATAGCACGGCCCACTTCACGGCGCAGACGTTTCTGCAACTTGTTCGTGCGGACTTTAATTTTCTTTTCAGGTGATTCTACAGCGGCGGATTCAGTCATGGTCTGGAATTCGGGAACATTCAACAATTTAGAAGGCGCGGATTATAGCGCAGTTCCGCGCTGCCAGCGACGAAAGTATTGAGTGCTTTTTAACCAGAATCACCTACGGCCCAATTAACCTATTATCACCGCTGCGCTCCATCCTCTATTCCCTCCGAATATGATCGATTCATATCTCAGGACACCCCGCATGCAGCACAAAGAGACTCTGGTTTTGAGTGCCCGAAGATCATAGAGATCAAAGCGCAGTAAGATTAGTGCTTTATCGAGTACGCCAGTTGATTTCATGGGCGGTCTGAGGGCCGACCAACACCTGCTTCAGGCTGTTGGGCATCAGCGCAATTCCGCCACTCACCATCATACGGCCACCCATCACTTCAGCCGTTTTTTGCGGAAGTAGCGGTTCCTGATGAGGTGCGGCGTAACCCTCCGGCCACAGCGGTAAACTGGTCTCCATATCGTATTTATCCGTAGCGCCCAGCGTATGCATCAACTCATGGATCGCCACCATATTATTGCGCCCCTGATAATCCACACTGGCGAAACCGTTAACCAAACCAATCATCCCTTTCTGTAAACCCAGCGAATGCTCTAACACATTGCGATTGGCCGGCGAAAACAGGCGCATATAGATACGAATGTCCGGTTCAGGCCCCTCCCAGTTATCGTTCTGCCATGACCAGAAGCGCATCTTCAGGCTCCAGAGAACATTCATTAACAAGCTGGGATTTTCCGGTATGATTGGAGGGTGCGACCGAACCAAGGGAGCCAACTTCACTTCCAATGGCTGATCGATCTGAATGCCATAACGCTTAGCCTCGCGTTGCATAAAGAGCTCCATATCTTCGAAGTGCTCTTCGCTCAGCGCAGAAATATACTGACGGGTATCGATACGGTCATCCGCATTGATCGGGTAAATGACCACCCAAAGCGGCTCTTCCCAATCTGTCACCCGGACAATGGAAAGCCATGTATTGAGGGAGATCCCCAGCAACAGAAGGAGCAAAATGGTAATACGGAGCTTACGGAAGGTTTCGCTGTTCATCATAGAGGCATCATCCGTGTCAGCGCGAAGGAACTTACTCAGGCACCTTAGTCAGTATTAGCCCACCACCGCGATTAATACCAGATAGCGTGCGGCCTTACCCAATAAAATCATAAGCATAGACAACCAGAGCCGGCCACGCAGCCAACCGGCAATAAAGCATAGCGGATCACCCACCAACGGTAGCCACGATAGCAGTAAGGCCACAGGACCCCATTGTTCCAGCCAGCGCTGAGCACGCAAATGCTGAGGTTTATCGAGCGTTTTGAGGGGATAACGGGTTGCCAACCACCATCCCATCAGGAAGGTAATCATGCCACCCAATGCATTACCGGATGTGACCGCAATAAACAGGGGAAATTCCGCAAACTGATCTTGATAGAGCATGTAACTGAACAGGGCTTCTGAGCCACCGGGCAGCAACGTGGCAGAGACTAAGCCACTGATAAACAATCCCAGCAGCGTAGCCTCAGTACCCAGTTCCATCATAGATCAGACATCAAAGTTGCAGACCGGCTTTCACACAACGCAGTACACCCATCTCATAGACGCCCGCTAGTGCATCAAATACCGGCTTTAACGCATTACCGTATTCGCGCTGGCATTCGTGGATAACCTGCTCGATATGGCGCACTTCAGCGTCCGGCAGTTCAACCACATCATTCATCTCAAGCTGACCGTGGCTTATACCGTGGGCCAGATGGTTATAGATCACTTTGGCAGATAACTTCTGCTGCAACGCCACCTGATCGGTGGTCATGCCACTGCGGAATAGCATGATCGATTGTTCCACCTGCGAATCCAGATCGCTCTCATCGGCGGTTTCATGCTCTTCGATCACGCCAATAAACTGATTACCGTACAGATCCAGTTTCCGCTGCCCCACACCGTTCAGGCGCTTGAACTGATCATGACTAAGCGGACGGTACATCACCATTTCCATCAACGTTGCGTCGTGGAAGATTACATATGGCGGCACACCATTTTCATCGGCCAGCTCTTTGCGTTTCGCTTTCAGTGCGTTCCAGAGCGCAAAATCTTCCGCTTCCAGCTTATTCTGCGGCACCTGACTGCGACGATATTGTGTTTGCTTACGCTGATCTTTACGCAGTTCCAGCGACTCTGCGCCTTTTAATACCGGACGGCACTTCTCGGTCAGCTGCAGCACACCATGACCTTCCGCATCCACGCTCAGGTAACCACGCGCCACCAGTTGGCGGAACACCGACCGCCACTGTTTCTTGTCCAGCTCTTTACCGATACCGAACGTAGACAGCTTGTCGTGACCCAGCTGCACCACCCGCTCAGGACGGTTACCGATTAAGGTTTCGATCACATAGGTCACACCGTAGCGCTGCCCGGTGCGGAAGACCGCAGACAATGCTTTGCGCGCCGCTTCCGTACCATCCCAGACCGGTACCGGTTCCAGACAGGTATCGCAGTTACCACACGCAGCATGTTCATTTTCACCAAAGTACGCCAACAGCGCCTGACGGCGACAACTGGTGATTTCACATAACCCCAGCATCGCTTCCAGTTTCTGCCGTTCGACTTGTTTATGCATGTCACTGGCTTGTGACCCCGCCAGCATCTGGCGCAGAAAGATCACATCCTGCAATCCATACACCATCCAGGCATCGGCAGGCTGACCATCACGCCCGGCACGACCGGTTTCCTGATAGTAGGCTTCCACACTTTTTGGCAGATCCAGATGGGCGACAAAGCGCACGTTGGGTTTATCAATCCCCATACCAAAGGCAACCGTCGCGACCATAATCACCCCCTCCTCCGTCAGGAAGCGGTGTTGATTATGATTACGCAGATCCGGCGACAAACCCGCATGGTAGGGCAAGGCGTCATAACCTTTGTCACACAACCACTCGGCGGTTTCCTCCACCCGTTTGCGGGACAGGCAATACACTACCCCCGCATCTTTCGGGTGTTCATCTTTGAGGAATTTCAGTAGCTGTTCTTTGGCGCGGTCTTTCTGGCCAATGCGGTAACGAATGTTTGGTCGGTCAAAGCCGCGCACAAAGCGCTCAGCATCGGTCAACTCAAGGCGGTTGATAATTTCCTGACGGGTACGCTCATCCGCAGTGGCGGTCAGCGCAATACGCGGAACACCGGGAAATCGTTCCCGCAGTTTAAACAGTTGCAGGTATTCCGGGCGGAAGTCATGCCCCCACTGGGAGACACAGTGTGCTTCATCAATCGCAAACAGGGCGATCTGGCACTCGGACAGCAGATCCAGTGTCCGCGCCTGTAGCAAACGTTCAGGCGCAATGTAGAGCAGATCCATACCACCGGCACGCAGCTGGTGCTCGGTCTCGGCAATCACCGAGTAATCAAGGGAGGAGTTCAGGCAACACGCACGGATACCCCATTGGGACAATGCCGAGACCTGATCCTGCATCAATGCGATCAGCGGTGAGACGATCACCGCCACACCCGGCCGGATTAGTGCCGGCAGTTGATAACACAGCGATTTACCGCCACCGGTTGGCATAACCACGAGCGAATCCTGCCCATTAAGCAGGGTTTCGATCACCTCTGCTTGTGGGGTGCGAAACTGCTCATAGCCAAATACGTCTTGCAGGAGTTGCTGTGCCCTTTCCATCATGGGGCGGCATTATCCGTGAAGCACGCTTCGCTGTCATCCGTGATTAGAGTCAGAACACAGTTTTATTTATCCAAATAAGGCTGCTATTCCGAGGTTTTCCGGCTAGAATCGCACCTGTTAATCACCTGAAGGGATGTTGCAATGAACGCACTGACTCACGCTGAACTGTCCGACGCTGAACTGGACGAACTGGAGGACTTCCTCTATTCCGATGCTGTTTCTGAAGATTCTCTGGATCTGGTCGGCGTACATGGTCTGTTCACGGCCTGCAACATCAGCCCAAAAGCAGTCACAGAGCAGGAGTGGAGCGAGCTGGTTTTTGACGGCGACCCACTGTGGGAATCTCAGGATCAACATGATCGCATTATGGAGATGCTGCGTCGTCTGTATCAGATGATCAACAGCAACCTGTACAGCGATCAGGAGATTGACCTGCCGTGCGAACTGACACTGGTTCCGGAAGAAGATGAAGAGATCGCCAGCCTGACTTGGTGGTCACAAGCCTTCATGGAAGGTGTGTTCATGAATGAAGAAGCGTGGTTTGGCCATCAGGCTGAAGAAACCGTTGCCGAACTGATGCTGCCGATGATGGTTGCATCCGAGCTGTTTCTGGAAGACAAAGAGATGGCAGCCATGCGCAAAGACACCAAGCTGAGTGAAGAGATGGCGGGTCAGATCCCAGACCTGCTGATCGACCTTTACCTGCTGTTCCACGCGCCGAAGAAGTAAATACGTCGCATATTCAGGCATCAAAAAGGCCTGCGAATAGAAGACTGTGTAAATACTCTTCTATCAGCCAGAGATACCC
>NZ_JBFGYC010000273.1:0-5314 GCF_041587635.1 Pontibacterium sp.
ACCAGAAACTTACGTACAGTGGTTCCACTTAACCCCTAATGCTGTTCTCTTGGATCAATCCAAACACAAAGCGACCTTCTTCATCCCCGAAATTGAGCGCCACTTGACGGTTATTGATCTGACCTCCAGTACAGATATTTCCATTAAAAGAGGACTGGAAGAGAAGGAAATACAGGGTTGGTATAGTAGAAAACTATGGGAATTCAAACCAAATTACGCAATAGGATTAGCTAAAAAGGCACGGCAACACCATTTCAAAACCCTATTCCTATTACACGAAGACGAAGAGCCTCCCGCTGTCAAAACACGTAACGTAGTTCATTTCAGTAAGTTCTGTCTGCAGATTGATAATGCGATTGAGGGGTACCAGCTGAGTAATGGATTACTATCAGAATGCAGCCAAGAGCTGAGTAATAACGATACTATACAGTGAAATGTGACTCATCGGCGCCAGTCGAATAGCTACTGACAATTTGGAATGTAACTGTCAGGCCTCCATTAAATGCATTGACATACAAAGATTGTGCAGCCGTGCACTCTTCTCTTAAGCATAGGTATTCAGACCTGATTTGACAGTTACCCTCAGCTTGAGGTGTAATTCTCAGGTCAAGTCTGAATTGCACAGACTATCTGAAGGTAGGCGTATTATTTTTCCATGCCTCTTAATGACTGAATTTCAGCAGACCAGATAGACTCATCAATCGTTTCAAGTACCATCGGTATACCTCGGAATCGTTCATCACGCATGATATAGTGGAATACATCCCAGCCAATCTCACCCTGACCTAGACTATGATGACGATCCAGCCTTGATGCCAGCGCCCCTTTAGAATCATTCAAGTGCATACCGCACAAATATTGAAAGCCGACTATATTCTCGAATTGGGCGAAGGTTTCTGCACACGCCTTTTCATCTCCCAGGTCATAACCTGCGGAAAATGTATGGCAAGTATCGAGACATACCCCAATCCGGCTTTTGTCCTCCACCTGATCGATAATCTCGGCGAGCTGCTCAAATGTATGCCCAAGATTACTTCCCTGACCGGCGGTGTTTTCGATCACCGCCGTGACACCCTGAGTCTGATCCAGTGCCCAATTGATCGAGTCGGCGATTTTCGCCAGACACTCGGCTTCGGGGATCTTGCGCAGATGGCTACCGGGATGGAAGTTAAGGTACTTCAGTCCCAACTGTTCACAGCGGCGAATCTCATCCAAAAATGCGTGACGGGACTTCTCCAGCGCCTCCCTCTCTGGATGACCCAGATTGATCAGGTAGGAATCGTGCGGCAAAATTTGCTCTGGCGTAAAACCTAAGCGATCGCAGTTTTCCTTGAAAGCCGCGATGTTCTTGGCGGTCAGCGGTTTCGCTTCCCAGCGGCGCTGGTTCTTAGTAAACAGCGCAAAAGCAGTTGCGCCAATTTTGGCTGCATTCAGTGGCGCGTTTTCAACGCCACCGGCGGCACTGACGTGCGCACCGATGTAGTATGGTTTGCTCATAGTTACAGCTTGCAAGCACCGCCCAGACAATCATCAAAATCCATGCTTTCCAATTCCTGACGTTCAGCATGTGCCTTTTTAATTTGAGCTAACAGTTCACCTTCACCCTCGTCTCCCACTGTGTCTTCAACACCAGCACGCGCAAATACGGCCAACAGGATTTCCAGTTCATTCAGGGTCAGATCTTTCATTTACAGTTTTTCTTCCTAGGTGGTTTAAACGGGCAACAGTTGATCAACAATCAGTTGTACACTGCGCTGCCCTCGAAATTCATTAATATCCAGGCGATATACAACGCGCACCCTTGCCACGCTGTCATTTGGCCAAAGCTCCAGATCAGCGTTGAACTTGATAGCGTCGACCGCAAGCCCGGATGCGGGATCCATTAAGACCATTTTCAGATGTTTTTGCCCGACCAATCGCTGTTGCAACAACGCAAACTCACCATCAAACAGCGGTTCAGGAAATTGGTGCCCCCAAGGCCCGGCTTCCCGCAGCATCTCTGCCATCTCGATTGAGATCTCCGCTGCAAGCAAGCTTCCATCGGTCAATACAGTTTCCTGCAGATCAGCCTCGGACAGCTGGCGCCGAACTTCCCGATCAAATGCCTCGGAAAACTTTTGATAATCAGTGGCTTTCAACGTCATGCCTGCGGCCATTGCGTGGCCACCAAACTTACTTAACAAGCCAGGATTCTCAGCGGCAATCGCATCTAATCCATCGCGGACATGGAAGCCGCTGATAGAACGGGCAGAGCCTTTTATTTCGCCTTCATCGCCGGGCGCAAACGCAATCACCGGCCGATGCATACGCTCTTTAATACGCGATGCGAGAATACCAATAACACCCTGATGCCAGCTCTCATCATACAGACAAACTCCGTAAGGAAACGCCTCAGATTCTATCTTAAGATCATCCAATAACGTAACCGCGTGCTGCTGCATTTCATCTTCAATGCCACGTCGATCTCTGTTGAGTTGATCTAGTGTAGCTGCAAGTTTGCGCGCTTGCTCAGCATCTTCGGTGATGAGACATTCAATGCCAATTGAGATATCTTCAAGACGACCAGCAGCATTGAGCCGGGGTGCAATCGCAAATCCCAGATCAGACGCGACCAGTTTATGACGCTGCCGTCCTGCCACATCCAGCAAGGCCAATATCCCCGGACGCGCATACCCCGCTCGAATTCGCTGCAACCCCTGATGCACCAGAATACGGTTGTTCTGCTCCAACGGCACCACATCCGCCACCGTGCCTAATGCCACAAGATCCAGCAGGTCTGCCAAATTGGGTGCCTGAATCTGTTGTTCAGCAAACCAATTAATTTGCTGCAGCGCTCGGCGTAGCGCGATCATCACGTAAAAAATAACACCGACACCACAGGTGGATTTTGCGGGAAAGCTACAGGCGGGTTGATTGGGATTCACGATGGCACAGGCCTCGGGTAACTCCGAACCGGGAAGGTGATGATCCGTCACCAGCACATCAATGCCATATTCAGCCGCGCGCTGAACACCCGACAAACTTGAAATGCCGTTATCCACAGTGATCAGGAGCTGCGGCTGACGCTCGCGTGCGACGTCGACGATTTCAGCGCTGAGTCCGTAACCGTAATCAAAGCGATTCGGCACCAGGTAATCGACCGAGTGGAAGCCCATGCGCCGCAAGGCCAACAACGCAACAGCGGTGCTGGTCGCCCCATCACAGTCAAAATCACCGACGATCAGTATCTTGTCCTGCTGCTGGATCGCCTTCACCAGACGCGCGACCGCTTCCTCAATACCTTTTAAGCCCGCGTCGGGTAAAAGCGCTTTTAAGTTACGCCCCAGATCATCCAGATCATGTACGCCACGCGTCGCGTAAATTCGCGCCAACACCGAATTGACCTGATTGAACACTGGCAGATCTTGGGGCGGTTCCGGACGACGGCAAATATTAAGCTCTTTCATCGATCAGGCTTCCTATCAGGCAACAGTTGGTCGGTTTTGTCGGTCAGGTAGTACGCGATGATTCCGATCCACTCACGTACAGCCGTCGTCAAGTCACGCATATTGCGCCAGAACTGCACGGAGATACGGTCTCCGCTGATACGATAATCCACAGCATAAGGCACCACATCCCAACCCTGCTTACGGAAAACAGCAACGGAACGTGGCATATGAAAAGCAGAGGTCACTAACAGCCACCGCCCCGCATCTGGATCCACCTTATCGGCACTATAAATTGCATTCTCAAAGGTATTGCGAGACTCACGCTCCACAATCAGGTGCGATGCTAAGCCAAGTGATTTCAGCCATTGCTCAACAACATCAGCCCCCCGGTAAGCCTGATTGATAATTGAACTGCTGCCACCGGTTATAACGACAGGAACATCCGGATATCGCTGCATCAGTTCGGGAATCACCATCACCCGTTCAGCCGCCGAGTTCATATGAGGTTGCCCGTGAACAGCAGATAGCGTAGCCTCCTCTGCGCCGCCGAGCACGATCACTCCTGCCACTTGGTCAGGTGGCTCTACTTGCGCAAAATGATTTTCCAGAGGCGATAGCAATAAGTTACCCACAGGATAGATCGCCACTAACAGCAGAAGTCCCACAGAGACTGTACTTAACCACAGCCCACTGCGACGTCCTGCCCAGGCCATCAACAAGCCCAACAGCAAAAGAAAGTGATCCGGGCTGGCTAAGGCCCAGAGTATCTTGGAGAGGTAAAGAAACAGATCCTGCATAGACAAAAAAGGCCCGACGAATGCGGGCCTTTCCAGATCAAATCGATCTATCAGTTCGTATGAACATGTCCCGCAATAAACTGCTGAACAGTTTGCAGGTCATTATCCAGTACTTCAACGCGTTCTTCACGCTCAAACAGATCCGTCATATGCGGCGGCAGCTGAGGTGATTCCAGACCGGCTTTCACGACAGGCTCAGGGAACTTAACCGGATGCGCTGTTGCCAGCGTGATCATAGGTACGCTCTGATCACGGTTGCATTCACGGCCCGCTTTGACACCAATCGCCGTGTGCGGATCCAGCAGGTAACTGGTTTCAGCAAACACATCTTTGATCACGTCACAGGTGGTTTCGTCGTCAACCGCACAGCTGTCGAACAGTTCACGCACCTTATCCCAGTTGCCATCTTCCAACTGCACAGACTCAGACTTGAAGCGATCCATAAGATCAGCAATGGCCTGACCGTCGCGACCGTATACATCAAACAGCATACGCTCAAAGTTAGAGGACACCATGATGTCCATAGACGGAGACAGCGTATGAACCAGCTCACCTTTAGACATATCGTTACCGGAGATAACACGGTGCAGAATGTCGTTACGGTTCGTTGCCACAACCAGCTGCTGAATAGGCAGACCCATCTGCTTCGCCAGATAACCCGCGAAGATATCGCCGAAGTTACCCGTTGGCACAGAGAAGGAAACCGGACGATGTGGACCACCCAGCGCCAGTGATGCGGAGAAGTAGTAAACGATCTGGGACATAATACGTGCCCAGTTGATCGAGTTTACCGCACCCAGCTTCATACCTTTCAGGAAGTCCTGATTTGCAAAGCTGTCTTTGACCATCTGCTGACAGTCATCGAAGTTGCCTTCCAACGCCACGTTGAAAACATTGTCTTCCAGAATAGTGGTCATCTGGCGACGCTGTACTTCAGACACGCGGTTATGCGGATGCAGGATAAAGATATCCAGATGATCGCTGTGACGACAGCCTTCAATCGCTGCAGAACCGGTATCACCGGAGGTTGCCCCCATGATCACCAGACGCTCCTGGCGTTTGCTCAGCGCATAATCCATCAGACGACCC
>NZ_JBFGYC010000274.1:0-5293 GCF_041587635.1 Pontibacterium sp.
GGCCTGCAGGCGGAGCGGGAGCAGGGTATCACTATTGATGTGGCGTACCGTTACTTCTCGACCGATAAGCGTAAGTTCATCATCGCGGATACTCCGGGGCATGAGCAGTACACGCGAAACATGGCGACGGGTGCGTCCACCTGTGACCTGGCGATTATCCTGATCGATGCCCGCCACGGTGTGCAGGTGCAGACTAAACGTCACAGCTTCATCGTGTCCCTGCTGGGTATCAAACACACCGTTGTGGCCATCAATAAGATGGATCTGGTGGAGTTCAGCGAAGCGCGATACGAAGAGATTAAACAAGAATACCTCGAATTTGCCAAAGATCTGGATCTGCCTGATGTGCAGTTCGCACCGATCTCTGCACTGAAAGGCGACAACGTTGTGAGTGTATCCGAGCAGACACCTTGGTATAAAGGTGAGCCGCTGATGGAGATGCTGGAATCGGTTGAGATCGCGAACGACCAGAATTTTGACAGCCTGCGCTTCCCTGTGCAGTACGTGAACCGTCCGAACCTGGATTTTCGTGGTTACTGCGGTACGCTAGCGTCCGGTATTGTACGCCCGGGTGATGAGGTCACTGTGCTGCCATCAGGTAAGTCCAGTCGCGTGAAATCGATCGTCACGTTTGAAGGTGAGATTGAAGAAGCGTTTCCACCAATGTCTGTCACTCTGACACTGGAAGATGAGATTGATATCTCCCGCGGTGACGTACTGGTGCATTCCAAAGACATACCGGAAGCGACCAATCGTTTTGATGCGATGCTGGTCTGGATGTCTGAGTCCGAGCTGGTACAGGGGCGCCAGTACGATGTGAAACTGGCGACGACCACTATCGCAGGTGGCGTTACTAACATCCGTCACCGTATTGATGTGAACACACTGGAAAAGTCAGAAGTGAATACCCTGGGACTGAACGATATTTCCCGTTGTGAAATCACACTGGAACGTCCGGTGATCGCAGATGACTACAAACAGCACCACGGTACTGGCTCGTTCATTATTGTTGATCGCTTGACGAATGCCACCGTGGCTGCAGGCATGATCGTTGACGCCAGCGGACAAGCATTGTTGAACGGTGATCTGGAGATTGTTGAGCAGTCTCAGGTAAGCGCAGCAGACAAAGCGCTTCGCTTCGGTCAGCAGGCGGGTACCGTCGTGGTATCAGGTGGTACCGAGCAGCAGCGTAATATGGTGCTATACAGTGTAGAGAAAGCACTGTTTAATGCCGGGCGTGCAGTGGCCGTACTGAACAATGAGACTTTGCCAGCTGAACTGCAGTCTAACCTGACTCAAACGGCGACCGTGTTGAATAACAACGGTTTGCTGGTACTCGCAGCCAGTGATGATGCTCTGGCCGGTGAGAAGGTGCTGAATGTATCCCTGGATGCGAAAGATGCTGACTTGCGTCTGACCGCTGATCAGGATTCGGCACAGCAGGTTTCTGCTGTACTGGAGCTGCTTACGCAGCACGCACTGGTATAATATGCCTTACCCGTGACGGAGTTAGCCGAAGCGGGTGAACAACTGGCGAATTTACCATCATGAACAAAGCGGCTTTAATGCCGCTTTGTTGTTCACATTGAGGTGCGTCAAGCGTCAGCCCCTATCGATGGTTACGGAATATCGATAAAATTAGAAGTCTCTAATTTTAGCGCCGATCTTGTGTCGGTGAAGCATAAAGCGACAACAGCGATAACAGATACGTTATGACAGAGTACCTATTAATTCTGATTAGCACAGTACTGGTGAATAACTTCGTACTGGTGCAATTCCTTGGTTTGTGCCCGTTTATGGGGGTTTCCAATAAGCTGGAAACCGCGATGGGAATGTCGCTGGCGACAACCTTCGTGCTGACCTTGTCCTCTGTTTGCAGCTATCTGGTGTTTGCGTACATTTTGCAGCCGCTGGAACTCGCTTATCTGCAGACCATCTCTTTTATTCTGGTGATTGCGGTCGTGGTGCAGTTCACCGAGATGGTGGTGCATAAAACCAGCCCGATGCTCTATAAAGTACTGGGTATTTTCCTGCCGCTGATTACGACGAACTGTGCGGTATTGGGTGTTGCCCTGCTCAACATTAAAAAGCAGAACGATTTCATTGATTCCATCGTCTACGGCTTCGGCGCTGCGGTGGGATTTTCTCTGGCACTGATTCTCTTCTCGGCGATGCGTGAGCGTATTGCTGTTGCAGACGTACCTGCGCCATTTAAAGGTTCTGCCATCGGTATGGTGACTGCAGGTTTGATGTCATTGGCGTTTATGGGCTTTACCGGTCTGGTTCAGTTCTGAGTGGGTGGAGTTTGAAATGAGTGCCGTTGTAATAGCCATCCTTGTTTTAGCTGTCCTTGCGCTGCTGTTTGGTTTGCTGCTGGGGTATGCCTCTGTACGCTTTAAAGTGGAAGGTAACCCGATCGTTGATCAGATAGACGGTTTGTTGCCTCAAACCCAGTGTGGTCAGTGTGGCCATCCGGGGTGTCGCCCCTATGCTGAAGCCATTGCCAATGGTGAGGCGATTAACAAATGTCCACCGGGCGGCCAGTCTACCGTTGATGCGTTGGCTGACCTGTTGGATGTGGAATCTGTGCCGCTGGATGCGGAAGACGCTGGCGAGCCAGTCAGGGCAGTGGCCTATATTCGCGAAGACGAGTGTATTGGTTGCACCAAGTGCATACAGGCTTGTCCGGTGGATGCGATTCTGGGTGCGGCTAAACAGATGCACACCGTTATTATTTCAGAGTGCACCGGTTGTGACCTCTGTGTAGAACCTTGCCCTGTTGACTGTATTGATATGGTTCCGATTGAAACAACGCTGAATACCTGGAAGTGGGACATGCCGAAACCGGGTGTTGAACTGATCGCCACCGACCGTGGTCGTGGTGAAGCCTTCACTGATAAAGGGGAGGCTGCCTGATGTCTAGCGTGCATTCATTCCACGGTGGTATCCATCCACCGGAAAACAAACGCCAGTCGAATGGCGCGCCGATTCAGGCCGCTCCGATTCCGGCGAAACTAGTATTGCCGTTGTCACAACACATTGGTGCGCCAGCAGAACCGTTGGTGAAAGTCGGTGACCGGGTCCTGAAAGGGCAGGTGATCGCCGAGCCTATTGGTCGCATCAGCGTAAGCTTACATGCGCCAACCTCCGGCACTATCAGTATGATTGGACCTCAGCCCGTACCGCATGCCTCGGGCATGGAAGCGAACTGCATTGTCATCGAAACAGACGGGCAGGATGAGTGGATTGAGCATAGCGGGCTTGAAGATTATAAGGCGCTGAACAAGCAGGAACTGATCGGTTATATCCGTAACTACGGCATTGCCGGTATGGGTGGCGCAGGTTTCCCAACGGATGTGAAATTGCATCTGGGTGACGATCACATCGTTAACACGCTGATTATTAATGCAGCGGAGTGCGAACCCTATATTACCGCCGATGATTTGCTGATCCGTGAACGTTCCGATCAGATTTTAGGTGGTATTGAAGTCATTGCTCACCTGCTGAATCCGAGCCATATCCTGATCGGGATCGAAGACAACAAACCGCAAGCGATCCGTGCTTTGGAAGATAGGGTGCGTGGCAGTCGACTGAACATCGACGTGGTGGTTGTTCCGACTAAATATCCATCCGGCGGCGAGAAACAGCTGATCAAACTGCTGACGGGTGTCGAAGTGCCCAGTGGCCGGATCCCTGCAGATGTGGGTATTGTTTGTCAGAACGTGGGTACGGCCAGTGCGATCTACCGGGCCGTTCATCAGGGCGAGCCTCTGATCTCACGGGTCGTGACGATTACGGGTGACGCGGTCAATCAGCGTCACAATCTCGATGTGTTGATCGGAACGCAGTATTCCGAGTTGCTGGATGCATCCAGTGTGCGTCGTGATGATCTTTATCGTTTGGTCATGGGCGGTCCGATGATGGGCTTTACCATGAACAACGAAGCTATACCGGTGGTTAAAACCACCAACTGTATCATCGCCGCAACGCATGAAGAGATGCCGCCCGCACCACCTGCGATGAACTGCATCCGCTGTGGCATGTGCGAGCAAGTGTGCCCGGCAGAACTGTTGCCGCAGCAGCTGCACTGGTTCGCAAAGGGCAAGGAATACGATAAGGCCAAACATCACAACCTGTTCGATTGTATCGAATGTGGTGCGTGCTCATACGTGTGCCCGAGCAACATCCCTCTGGTGCAGTACTACCGCAACGCGAAGGCTGAAATCCGCCAGGAAGAGGTTGAGAAGCAGAAGGCTGAGTATGCGCGTCAGCGCTTTGAAGCCCGTCAGGCACGCCTTGAGCAGGAAAAAATCGAGAAAGAACTGCGCCGTAAAGCGCGTGCAGAACAAGCCGCTAAAGCGCAGGCTTCGAAGAAAGACAGTGTGGCTGCTAAACCGGCGGCAAGCACAGATGATCCTAAAGCGCTGAAAACCGCTGCGGCAGTGGCTCGCACCAAACTGAAGAAAGCGCAGAAAGCGTTTGAACAGGCGAAGGAAGCGGATGCAGAGAATCTGCCTGAGTTGGAAGCTGCTTTTAAAGCGGCTGAACAGAAAGCCACTGATGCTCAGACCAAGCTGGAAAACGCTGAGAAAGGTGTCACCTCCGTTGCATCCGGGGCTCCGGATATTAAGGCCCTGAAGACAGCCGCTGCAGTGGCTCGTACCAAACTGAAGAAAGCTCAAACTGCGCTTAAGGCTGCGGAAGAGAAAGGTCAGGACGGTATTGAACCGCTTCGGGAAACCGTTAAGACGCTGGAAGCGAAGTCGGAAGCGGCTCAGAAAGCCTACGACGATGCTCAGGCTGCTCCCGCTCAGGTTGAACCTGTTGTGGATATTAAGCAGCTTAAGACCGCTGCGGCAGTTGCGCGTACGAAGCTGAAACAGGCCGAGAAGGCACTAGCGAAAGCTCAGGAATCCGGTGAAGGTGACATTGCTGAACTGGAAGCCAAAGTTAAAGAGCAACAGGCGAAAGTCGAAAGCACTCAAAAAGCGTTTGAGGCGGCTGAATCGGGTGGGACTGCTGCAACCCCGGCAGTTGATTTAGCACCTCTGAAAGAAGAGATGGAGAAAGCGCTGGCTAAAGTTGAAAAGGCTGACGCTGCTGCCAAGAACGCAGAAGAGAAAGGTCTGCCTGCTGCTGAGAAGATGAAAGCAGGGGTGGAAAAACTGCGCGGCAAGTATGAAGAAGCCAAGCAAGCCTATGAAGCGGCTCAGCAATCATCTGCGCCAAGTGCTCCTGCGGTTGATCTGACACCTCTGAAAGAGGATATGGAGAAAGCGCTGGCTAAAGTTGA
>NZ_JBFGYC010000275.1:0-5272 GCF_041587635.1 Pontibacterium sp.
TCGCCTTACGATACTGGGTGACAGAACCGAGGCCTTCACTCATGCGACGCGCCACTTCATGTGCATCATCAACAATGATCTCGTAGCACTGACGGGCTTCTTCCCCCAGCGTATGACGTATAAACTGATCCACCGTCGCAAAATACTCCTCACTTCCGGCAGGACCGCTAAAGATCAGCGGAAACGGTATATTGCTGTTGCGCTCATGCAATAACAATCCAAGAATATAGAGAATCTCCTCAGCCGTACCAGCACCACCCGGGAACACGATGATACCGTGACCCAAGCGCACAAAGGCTTCGAGACGTTTCTCTATATCCGGCATGATGATCAGCTCATTCACGATCGGATTAGGACTTTCTGCCGCAATGATGCCGGGTTCAGAGATTCCCACATAACGACCATCATCAATGCGCTGTTTGGCATGCGCTATAGTGGCACCCTTCATCGGCCCTTTCATCGCACCCGGTCCGCAGCCAGTACAGATATCCATACCCCGCAGGCCTAGCTCATATCCCACTTTTTTGGTGTATTCGTATTCGTGACGACCGATCGAATGCCCACCCCAACACACCACCAGATTTGGCTTAACGTGCGGTCGGATGGTTTCCGCATGGCGTAGAATATGGAACACCATATTACTGATGGTCGCAGATTCATTGAGCCCCGCACAGCATTTATCCAGTTCATCGCCCACGTACAGCAAGTCACGCAACACTGAAAACAGGTGCTCACGGATACCGGTAATAATTTCACCATCCACAAATGCGCTGGCAGGTGCGTTAATCAGATCAAGCTGCACACCACGATGTTTCTGGCTGATCTTGATGTCAAAATCACGGTATTTCTCCAGCACCATCTTAGTGCTATCAAGCTCACTGCCGCAGTTTAATACCGCCAGACTGCATTGACGAAATAGCTTATACAGACCGCCTTGACTGGCGTCATGAAGCTTAGCGACTTCATACGGGGAAAGAGTATCTAGATTATCCAGTGGCGTAACACTGGTGGTAACGAATTGTTCTGTGTTCATGTAATCCACCTCCTTGGGCAGTCAGACACAGCAATCGTGCCACCCTTTCTCTGGTGGCCTGTGCCTCTTCATGTTCATTTATTGTCATACTTCAGACCAATGACATTTCCATGAAGTTCACAGAATCACTATAGATTATTTCCAGTACCCTGCCAAAATCGGTTAATTTTCAGCCAGTTAACCTTTTAATAATTGCGTGATATACGCAGGCAATACTTCACTTGCGGCCCCATATATATGCTCATCAAAGGCTGACTCCACCCGCGAGGGCTCCAGATTGAGTTCCACCGTGTGTGCGCCTGCTGCATTCGCCACCTCAACAAAACCTGCCGCCGGATACACATGCCCCGACGTACCAATCGACAGGAACAGATCACAGCTATCCAACGCACTATAGATCCGATCCATATGCATCGGCATCTCACCAAACCAAACAATATCAGGGCGCAACAATCCCGCTTCACCACAGCAATCACAGAGATCAGCCGGCGAACTTGCCCCCTCAAAGAAGGACACTTCGCCGCTTTGTCCACACCGCATGTTCAGCAGTTCGCCATGCATATGAAGCAGATTATGGCTACCGGCCCGCTCATGCAGATTATCAATATTCTGGGTTACCAGAAGCACGCTGCCAGGATGCCTCGCCTCCAACTCCGCGAGCGCATAATGAGCAGGGTTTGGCTGAATTTCCGGTGATAACAATCCCTGACGGCGTTCATTATAAAATCGGTGAACCAGTTCCGGATCACGCAAAAACGCTTCAGGCGTGGCGACATCTTCAACCCGATGGTCTTCCCACAAACCGTCCGCAGCGCGAAATGTTCGAATGCCAGATTCTGCCGAAATACCGGCCCCCGTCAGGATCACTATCGCTTCCGCACCCATCGTTTAATCTCCACAAAAAATCTTGTTGTCACAATACGGCAATGCTTGCATAACTAGACTATCTTTGAATTCAAGGTAACCGAAAAAAACGAACCCGTACAATCGGTTGCCTGACTCACAAGGCGACTCGGTCCAACAGGAATACACCTGTTGATGAGATCGCTAACCTGCAACACCGGAACAGGAACAGGCGTTAACCACAGGGACAACGCCCAAAAATCAACATCGCAGCAGCAGAGGATGATGCCCAACGATGTTATGCAGTGACCTGAACCACCCTACCCGACCTCGCAGCCTCTACCGGGCCTGTAGCTGGTTTACCCGCGCCTCTCACTCTCTGGAAATCAGCCACCCGGCGTCAGAAGGAATCCGCCATGACAGCATCTAAGCTTTATATACTGGATACCAACGTACTGCTTCATGACCCTAAGTGTCTGTATGAGTTCAAGGAGCAGGATATCGCCATTCCCATGACCGTTCTGGAGGAACTGGACGACATCAAGGATCGTAAGAAAAACGTGTCCTCGGAAGCACGTCATGCCATTCGCGCAATCGATCAGATCCTGAGTGGAGCCGACACATCTGCTCAGATCACCAAAGGCGTACCGATTAAGCAAAATGCACTCGACGGTGTTGATACCCGACTGGGGAAATTGAGTATCTTCCCCGATCACGAGCTGACGATGCGCCAGGGTTTTTTACCCAACGACCACAATAAAGATAATTTGATTATCAACTGCGCGCTGCACCTACAGGCAACGAACCCGCATCGCGAGATTATCCTAGTCACCAAAGATATCAACATGCGACTGAAAGCGCTTGGTGCCGGACTCCTGAAGGTTGAAGACTACCGCACCGACCAGCTGGTTTCCGATATTGAGTTGCTGCCTGCCGGGCACTACAAAATGGAAGGTAATTTCTGGGAGCATGTCCCTGATGTGAAGAGCTATCAGGAAGGTAAATACACCTTTCATCAGATTGATCGCAGCATTTTGCCCAATACCTATCCGGCAGAATATATCTACGATGACTCCGATGGTTTTGCAGCACGGGTGATCAGCGTTGACGAAGAGACGGTCACACTGCAAGACCTGAATCACGAACGGATCATGCAACAGAACTGCTGGGGCATCGAGCCGATCAACATTCAGCAGGCCTTTGCCATGCAGGCCGTACTGGACCCATCCATTGATCTGGCGATACTGAACGGTGCTGCTGGCTCTGGTAAAACCTTAGTCGCGCTGGCCTGTGCACTGGAGATGGTGATTGAGGACAAACAGTTCAACAAAATCATCGTCACCCGATCTACACCGCCGGTAGCGGAAGATATCGGTTTCCTGCCAGGTACCGAAGAAGAGAAGATGACCCCTTGGTTGAGTGCAATCCACGATAACCTTGAGGCGATGCATGAACAGGACGAACGCCCACAGAGCAGCGTTAAATACGCGATCGAAAAGGCCAACATCCAGTTCAAATCTCTGAACTTCATTCGCGGCCGCAGTATTCAGGATGCACTTGTGCTGATTGATGAAGCGCAGAACCTGACCCCGTCTCAGCTGAAAACGATCATCACCCGCTGCGGTAAAGGTTCCAAGATGATCTGTCTGGGTAATCTGGCGCAGATAGACTCTAACTACCTGACGCCACTGACCTCAGGCCTGACCTATATTGTCGAACGCTTTAAAGATTATCCGGGCGCCGCCAATGTCCATCTGGAAGGCATCTTCCGCTCAGAACTGGCTGAATATGCGGAAGAGCATCTCTGATTGTTAACGAAAGGTAACCCGCCGCGATAGACGCGACTAAAGTATAAAAACCTTTGAGTGCCGCACTGTCTCTGACATTGCGGCACTTTTACCTCTCGGCCAAAAAATAATCTGACCGCCAGATATTCCATTCCGACGCGTTATCCCTATAATCCGCCGCAACAAAACAATAATAATAAATTCACATACGCGACATTGAATCAGAAATAAAAATAAAACGCTGAATTTCGTCGCCTCAGATTCAAACTTACCTCTCTAACATGCCCAGTCATGGATTCTGTAAGTTCCCCGTTTGTGTAACGGGGTCTGAGATTTCTTATGTTCCATATTCTGTACCAGACAATTCAACTCCAGTTCCTTCCGGAAGCCGAGTGGCACACGTGTGCTTTCACGACTTCCCCTTTACTTATGCCGGACGACGGTCCGGCAGTTTTTCTACCGCTCAATTGCGATATACTCTACCGATGTCTCAACTTATCCACCGGCTCAAATGGGGCCTGCAAAAACTCCTGATCCTGCCCATCCGTGGTTATCAGTATCTGATCAGCCCCATGCTGGGCAGCAACTGTCGTTTCT
This sequence comes from Pontibacterium sp., assembly GCF_041587635.1. NCBI lineage: Bacteria > Pseudomonadati > Pseudomonadota > Gammaproteobacteria > Oceanospirillales > Oceanospirillaceae > Pontibacterium > Pontibacterium sp. The sequence goes on from NZ_JBFGYC010000275.1 coordinate 4,261, forward strand.
ATCCAAGTTGCTCCCACTACATGATTGAAGCCATCGAAACTCACGGCATTCTGAAAGGCGGTTATCTGGGTATCCGTCGTATTCTGCGTTGCCACCCCTACAGTGACGGCGGTATGGATCCGGTACCTCCCCGTTGTGGTTGTGAACATGGTCATACGGATGAAGACAAACACGACGCTCAGACAAAACACTGAGGTCACCTTAAGTCAGCCTCTCCGGCCGACCAAGTAAATTTGACCTTCCCACCCTTCCCCTCTGATAACCATTTAATTTAAGTCCTGCTCCACTCAACGCTACGAACTCGCCAACATTTCATGTAAGCCCTTCTATATCACCCAACCCCGTCAACATTGTACAAAAATCATACAGTTATACGCTATTTGACCATCTATTCTTTGACCAGAGAACAAGATCAGGCTATAGCTATAAAGATAACGTCCGGCCCGCTGATGTAAGGTTGCCTATGTTTAATCCGTATGCCGTCATTTTAATTGTGACTATCTATATGGCCCTGCTGTTTGCGCTCGCGCAGTGGGTCGAGAGACGCAACCAGCTGACCGGAAAACAGATCAGCAGTCCTTGGGTCTATGCGCTGTCACTTGCCGTATATCACACATCATGGACTTTCTATGGCAGCGTAGGTTTCGCAGCCAATTCAGGCATGATGTTTCTGGGTGTCTACCTGGGAAGCCTTATTGCCATTCTTTTCTGGCACGTCACCCTGCGAAAGATGATTCAGGCAAAAGAAACCTTCCGTATTACCAGTATTGCCGACTTTATCTCCACCCGTTATAACCGCTCACAACGCATCGCCGCACTAGTAACGATCATCGCCCTGCTCGGCATCGTGCCATATATCGCGTTGCAGCTAAAAGCGGTGATCAGCTCCTTTAACCTAATCACTCACGACAGTGCAGAGATGATGGACTGGGGCCTGTCCGGACTCTTTGTAACGTTAGTGATGATCGCGTTCACCATACTGTTTGGTGTACGCCGCCTCGATCCGACGGAA
>NZ_JBFGYC010000276.1:0-5260 GCF_041587635.1 Pontibacterium sp.
GTAGCGGGGGCCAGATTTGAACTGACGACCTTCGGGTTATGAGCCCGACGAGCTACCAGGCTGCTCCACCCCGCATCAAAAAAGCGTTGATATAAACTTACGATAAGACAGTTTTAGCTGTCTTAAGGATTGGTAGCGGGGGCCAGATTTGAACTGACGACCTTCGGGTTATGAGCCCGACGAGCTACCAGGCTGCTCCACCCCGCATCAACGTGGGGCGTATATTATAGAGCTGTTACATCAATAACAACCTTTTGTTTTAAAAAAGTTAAATTAAGTGCTGCAGTGCAAAAAACACTCTATTTCCGTCGATTCATTTGCCAGGGGAATGCTGGAATTTATCCACCATTTTGATACCTTGCGTTAGAAGTAACATTAAACCCAACAGAATTGATAACACGTGTCAGATAACGCCCCCCGCTGCTATATTGGCCTCCCTCAATGGAATCACCCTGACTGGGGAGATGGTCCCTTGGCTGGCAACAGCCAGTCTCATCCCTTGGGCTTATACGCCCGCTACTTCTCTTCTGTAGAAGGTAATACTACGTTTTATGGTTTACCCAGTCCGGATGCCATCCAGCGCTGGCTGTCAGAAACGACCGAGCCGTTTCGCTTCTGTTTCAAGTTTCCACAAACAATCAGCCATCTCAGCCAACTTCGTCATTGCGACAAAGAGCTGACTGAACTGTTCAACTGCATGCAGAAACTGGAAGACCGCCTCGGCCTGTTATGCCTGCAATTGCCTGAAACATTTAGCCCACAACATCTGCCTCAACTGCAGGAGTTTTTCAGCATATTACCCACGGGATTCAACTACAGTATCGAGGTGCGCAACATCGGGTTCTTCAAAAAAGACGATCGGGAACGCGACTTCAACCGCTTACTATTGGATTCAGGAATCAATCGCACCACCTTCGATACCCGTCCACTGTTTAACCACCCGGCAACAGACCATGCAACACAAGAAGCATTAGGTGCCAAACCCAATATGCCAGTGCATGTGCTGGCGACAGGCATGCAACCGATGGTTCGTTTTATTACAGCGATGGATTGGGAAAACAGTACGAACTACCTGAATCCCTGGATTAACAAGGTTGTACAGTGGCTGGATGAGGGACGTAGCCCTTACATCTTCCTGCACACGCCCGATAACCGTTCAGCCCCGGATGTTGCCCGTCTATTTGCAGCAAAGCTAGAAGCAGAACGCCCCGGTCAGGTGTGCTTTACCGACTGGCCCGACTCCCAACAGCAACAGAGTGCCTTATTCTGATGAATTTTTTATATGTATTGGATCCAATGTGCAGTTGGTGCTGGGCTTTTGCACCAACAATGAAGCACCTCCAACAACAGTATCCGGATATCCCGGTAGAGTATTTGATGGGTGGACTTGCACCAGATTCAGATGCACCGATGCCTCAGCCACTGCAACAGACCATTCAATCAACCTGGCGGCATATCAACCAACATACCGGCACATCCTTCAATCATGATTTCTGGACGACCTGCCAACCACGACGCAGTACTTATCCTGCCTGCCGCGCGGTATTAGCCGCCGAACAGCTCAGAGAAGGCAGCACCAGCGATATGATCAACGCAATTCAACAGGCATATTATCTGGACGCTAAAAATCCTTCAGATAGTTCAACACTGTCCGACATTGCGGTAAATCTAGGCCTGGATGAAGATACGTTTATTCAGCTTATTGAATCAGAGTCCATTGAAACCCTTCTGCAACAGCACTTAAAACTGAGCCGACAGATAGGCGCAAATGGGTTTCCAAGTTTATATCTGGCTACGGACAACAACACATTGGTACCGATCAGTCTCGGTTATTCAGATTGGAAAACGGTCGAAAGGAAGTTAAAACAGGAAATAATGCGGGGATGAGGGTCCATCCCCGCGGGCAGTTATCAGGCACGAACGACAGAAACGTCTTCAGCCTGTAAACCTTTGTCGCTTTCGCGCACGCTAAACAGTACTTTCTGACCTTCGGCCAGAGAGCGATGACCACGACCACGAATATTGCGGAAGTGAACAAATACATCGTCGCCATTATCACGGGTAATAAAACCAAACCCTTTGGAGACGTTAAACCATTTAACAGTACCCATTTCGCGACCATCGTCTTCATCAGACAGGTCGGTCTCTTCCGCACCAGACTGCGCATGGACATGCCCAGATGCCGGTGCAGTTGCGACTCCCATGGACGCAAACAAAGTACTCGCCAACGCTACAACAAACACAACCAACAGAACAGGGACACTCATTGGTACTTCAATACCACCGACAGCACCCAGTAAAACGGGCAACAGTACGGCAGCTAAAGCACTGATCACAACACATCGGATAAGCTTATTACCACTCATTTAGCTATCTCTTAACTCGTCTTTATTTGTTTTTAATGAAACAATGCTAACAAACAGCATTAACCCCACACATATAATCAATTTGATTCTTTTATTCAACAGCTTAAGTCATAAATACCCAATTTAATTTAAACTAAGGGGATATAAACTATGACTGTATACCCTTTTTTCGAGGTATTTGAGGTAATCCATGTCACAGGATGAACGTTTAACTGAACTGGAAAGCCGTGTCGCTTTCCAGGAAGACACCATCGATAAGATGAGCACCGAGATGGCCCATCAGGAAAAGCAAATTGAGATGCTCACCCGAATGGTCAAGATCATCAGCAGCAACCTTGAATCTATGCGCGGTGATCCTTTAAGCTCAGCAGAAGACGAACCACCGCCACCACATTATTGATTTCCTGAAACGGGAGACGGGCATCATGCACTGGAGCGCACCCCTACAGCAGTGGCTGCTGAAACTGTTCGTTAAACCCTCAATTATTGGTGAACCGATACTCGCGACCGGTCCCCATACCTATTTCGTTCTGGAACATAAGCGCAGCAGCCTTCCGCTGGTGCTGCGCAACCTGCTGCCTGCACTCGATGAAAGCAAATTACTGTTTGCCGATTCCGGTGGTGAGCAGCCCCTCGCAGAAGATCTGTATGCGCTGATCAAAGCACAGCGCAGCAATCCTGAGATAGAGATACGGTTGATCCCGGTATCCGTTTTTTACGGCCACCTGCCAAAACGCGAAAGAAGCCTGGTACGCGCACTATTTGGAGAAAGCTGGACGCACGGAAACCCCATCACCCGTACGCTGCGCATCATCCTGAATGGCCGCAAGACACTCGTGTCAGCCGAGAAACCGGTATTACTCGACACCCTGCATGAGCTTCCGATTGAGGAAGCCAGCCGTAAACTAACCCGTGTATTACGTACTCATTTTCAAATTACCCGACGCGCCGTACTTGGGCCTGATCTGTCGCATCGCCGGACGCTGCTCAAGCAGATCATGCAGCATAAAAACGTTCAATCCACTTTAGATCAGCACTGTGAACAGAAAGGGATAAATCGTTTCAGCGCGGAACAGGAAAGTCAGCGGATTCTGGATAGCATCGCCGCAGATTTCAGCCCCAACGTTGCCCGCATGCTCAACGCGGTTGTCAGCACCATCGCTAAACGGCTTTACCCGGATGGAATCCAGCTGCACAACACCGAACAAGTGCGCCGCTTATCCCAGACCCACCAGCTGATTTACCTCCCCTGCCACCGCAGTCATATGGACTATGTCACCCTCTCTTGGGCGCTGCATCAGAAAGGCCTGATGCTGCCTCATGTCGCCGCGGGTGATAACCTGAACTTCCCGGTCATTGGCCCTATTTTACGCCGTGGCGGTGCGATCTTTATGCGTCGCTCCTTCAAAGGGGACCAGCTGTACTACACCTTGTATAAAACCTACCTTGAAACGATGAGCCATCACGGCCACGCGCTGGAGTACTTTATTGAAGGCGGGCGCAGTCGCACCGGACGGCTTTTACATGCCCGCACAGGACTACTGCGCATGACCATTGAGTCATACCAGGCAACGCCGAATATTCCTTTAGCGATCATCCCGGTGTGGATCGGGTATGACCGCTTGATGGAGGGCCAGGGATATCAGGCGGAATTAGCCGGCAGCCCCAAACAAACAGAAAACCTCGGTAGCAGCCTGTCAGCACTGTCCCTGCTGGGTAAACGCTACGGCGGCGCCCACCTGAACATTGGCGAACCGATATTGCTGGCCGATCATGTGGAAATCGATCAACCGGCTGCAGATCAGGCCGCTAAGCTGGGGCAGATGACCCTACGTCAGATAAACCGCTCAGCATCGCTATTACCAATCAGCCTACTCGCTACCTGCCTATTGGCAACACCGTCTCGCCAAATCACCAAAAAGCAACTGACCGAGCAGTGCCAGGCACTGATACAACTGCTCAGTCAGCTGCCTGGGCTGGCACTACGCCTTCCCGATAAAACGCCGGAACAGTGGTTAGAACAGGCACGGCGCTATCAGCAAATCAGTATTATTGATGATCGAGTCTCTATTAGTGAAGAACAGGCCCAAACGCTGACTTTCTATCGCAACACCCTACTTCACCTGCTCGCCCTACCCGGCTTATACCTGCTGATGGTGAGGCGTCTTGAGGGCTGTCGTTCCCAGCTCATCAGCCGGCTACTCAGCCAGCTCTATCCGGTTTTGGATGCTGAACTGACACTGCCCTGGCACAAGGACAATCTCACGAAGACACTACGCAGTGTTAGGGACGTGCTGCACGACAACGCACTGCTTATAAATCACCAGCAACACTGGCATGCACCTGAATCCTCCACCAGCCAAATGCTACAAATGACGGCAGAACCCATTCTTCTGCGTTACTACCTCGTTCTGAGAATTGTTGATCGTTACCAACAGGTCAGCCAGGACGACCTCATCAGTCAGAGCGCCCGACTGGCGACAATGATTCACCGAACTTACGGATTTCAATCGAGGGAGTATGCGGATAAACGGGTACTGAAGAGCTTTATTGAACAAGCCCGGGCTCATGAATTGCTGGGTATTACAGACGGTCGTATTCGCCTGAACCAGGATCCCAGGCCATTATTTAAACTGGCGCGTAAGGTATTACGCCCACACCTGATCGTCAGTATTGATCAGAAATTGGGAAGCGCGGGCTAGCAAGACAGGTGAAACATGGAAGCGGCGGCAGATCAGACCAACTTCTTCAGCGTGTAAATATCGTAGCGACTGGATTTTCCTTCTAGCTGAAAGCTAGGTGCGCGATCGCCAATGGTAGGCGCTTTGCGCGGTCGCTTCACAACAACACGGTTTTCTGCGATGGCAATCGCAGCCTCCAATATCTGCTCCGCA
>NZ_JBFGYC010000277.1:0-5228 GCF_041587635.1 Pontibacterium sp.
CCCTCCTGAAAACAGTCGGTTCGCTATCGAACATAAATAGCTATTTGAGGATGAACGGACTTGCCAGATGACTCATTCGGAACTGTACTGCACACATGTGCCGTTTCTTATTGAAGACGATGAATTTTGAAAGATATTCAGGTATGAAAAATGCACTTCTCTGCACAACAAAACCATTTATTGATGTCATTACCTGCCGAGGTGCAGAAGCGTCTATTTCCCTACCTCAAACCGATCACTCTTCCACTCGGTAAAGTGTTATACGAGGCAGGCGAGATTCAGCAGGAGGTGTTCTTCCCGACAGACTCCATCATTTCGTTGCTCAACGTGATGGAAAACGGTGCCTCTGCAGAAATTTCGGTGGTGGGTAATGAAGGTTTGGTTGGAGTGAGTTTATTTATGGGCGGTGAGAGTACCCCCAGCCGCGCGCTGGTTCAGAGTGCCGGTTCTGCCCTCCAGCTCTCGGCGCTTCGCCTCAAGGAGGAATTTGACCGCCACGGAGATTTGTTGCTGTTGCTACTGAGATATACGCAATCCTTGATCACCCAGATGGCCCAGACAGCCGTGTGCAATCGGCACCATACAATCGACCAGCAACTGTGCCGCTGGTTGTTACTATCACTAGACCGCCTGCCGGGTAATCAATTGATCATGACTCAAGAACTGATTGCCAACATGCTTGGAGTCCGTCGTGAAGGTGTGACCGATGCCGCAGGCAAGTTGCAGAAACTTGGTGTGATCGAATATCACCGCGGTCATATCAACGTGCTCGACCGCCCACACCTTGAGGCGCTTTGCTGTGAGTGCTACGCCGTAGTTAAGAAGGAAACAGACCGTTTGCTGCCCTGGCACCCGAACAATAACAGCGGTCAATGAACCTTAAGCGGTACCACACACGTTGTCCGCTACAGATCATGTATGAGAGAGAAAGTATCATCAATGTCGTCTAAGGGGGTCATCTCACCTGACAACTCATCAAGCCACGCCACCTTCTTCTACTTCACTATACAAGAACGCAATAACGCAAATAGACAGCGATAAGGATAGGACTTCGTCCTTTCTGCGTCAGTATCGAAATCTCCGCTGTTATCTCGCTACACGCACCTACGCAGCTCAGGTTGACACTACGGGGGGCTCACCTTCCTATCAAATATCGCAGATACAAAAAAGCGCCAGTCGCTAAACCAAGGCTTTTTCGTTAAAAATTCGGATGGCGAGCCCAACGCCATGAGCCTCGCGACTGTTGATACCAACGGGCAACCTTCTCTGCCAATGTGCTGTTGAAACACTTTGATGATCAGGGTTTCGTGTTTTTCACCAATCTGGACAGCCGGAAAGCACAGCAGATTAAGGGAAACCCTCGTGTATCACTGATGTTTTAATGGCTAGGCCGAGAACGGCAGGTGATTATTTCAGCTCAGGCAAGCATGCTTTCTCGTGCAGAAACCCTGCGTTATTTTTTGCTGCGACTTTGCTGCGACCACGCAACAGTCAGCTAGGCGCCTGGGCATCCGAGCCAAGCAAGTCATCTCATCCCGCCGGTTGCTCGAAGACAAGTTCAAAGCGCTCAAGCGCTCCTTCACCGACACTGAGGTTCCACTGCCTAAGTTTTGGGGTGGGTCCCGGGTACATCTTTCGCAGATCGAGTTCCGGCAAGGTGGCGCCAGCCAATTACACGATAGATTCCAGTATATGAGAGACCAAAACGATAGCTGGAACATAGAGCGACTGTCGCCATAGCGACCCATTTTTAGACCCAAAAAACAGGACAATTAACAATGAAAAAGTCAGACGTGATGACGGTAGAGACGAGCGGCGAGCGGCTCCGGATGCGATTGCAAGCCATGGCAAAGATCGGCGCTACGGCCAACGGCGGCTGTAACCGTCAGGCGCTGACCGACGAGGATAAAGCCGGGCGGGACCTCTTTATTCAATGGTGCGAAAACGTCAGCTGTACCATGAGCATCGAACGCATAGGCAACATCTTCGCTCGCCGTCCCGGTCGTGATCACAACCTGCCACCGGTGATAGTTCTGGAAGCAAACGCCACCGCCCTTCTCCCCAAAGGTGGTTGCCTTGGCATTATACAGCCCGATGCGGTGACCAAGGACGAAGAGATCAAGCACTGGCGCGCTTGACGTTCCAGTGGTCAGTGCGATCATTTCACCGCACGAGCACAGCCTGGATGAACTGGCTGATGTAACACGAGATTTGGTGTCACAAGGCGCGAATCTTATCGTCCTCGACTGCCTGGCATTTACCCGCGAACATTGGCAACGCGTGCGGGACGTCACCGATAAACCCGTGCTTTTACCGATGTCTCTATTAGGTAAGATTCTGGACGAAGCCTACGGATAGGGTGACCTGTTAACCCCTCTCTTCAGAGAGGGGTATGTAGTGGTCTAATATCAGAACCGAGTCATCCAACGCACAAGCCTAATTAGCCTCATCAGACGTTGTTTCAGGGTGAAGTGAGGAGACTATCTCTGAAAACATCTCAACAGCTTTGGGCTGCTGTGCGCGTTTCTTTACAATAGAAGCGATACCCAAGGTATAAAAACGGTTCTTACCCGCAATCATCCTCAACTGAGCATTATCGACGTAGGGTTTTGCATAGTCTTCCGGCAAAAATGCGATATATTTCCCGGACAGAATCATGGCTAACCGCGTCTCATAGAAATACGCTGTACCTTTCAGGCTCATACACGACAGCTGTTCGTTCGCCTCTTCATGAGGTTTCAGGCCCGGTTGAATCGCCGTGAACTGATTAATCACCTCATCGGTAATCTCTGCCTCATCCAGATCAAACAATGGACTGGTGGGACCACAATATAGGCGACAGACATCACTATATAGCGGAAGGTATTCCAACCCATCCAGTTGACGATGATAAGGCGCCAAACCTACATCGGCCTCATCGTTAAGCAACATCCGCTCTATTTCAGCCATTGAGCACACTTCACTTCGTAATGAGATATCCGGGGCCTGAGTGAAGAACTGACTGATCATTTCAGGAAATTTAGCGCGCGGATCAAGACTCATCCCATCACTCACGACGATGCGCAAATTTCCCGCAGGGTTCTGACTCATCTCGTTGACCGTATCGCGAAACTCATCCAGTGAGCTTAATAACTTATTGGTCATATCATAGATAACACGCCCTTCATCGGTCAGGGAAAAGCCTCCTCTTCCGCGACGACACAGGGTTAGATTTAAGCGTGATTCTAAGTTAGAGATATGGATGCTGATGGTTGAACGGCTAATATTCAGTTCGGTTTCGGCAGCGGAGAACCCGCCATTATCGACCACGGCTTTAAATATCCGCAGCTGCTTAATTTCGAAATCACTGACCTGCCCAAGCGCATAATTGTTCGTACTCATGCGTTATCTTCTAAAACTGAACATTTATAAATCATAACCCGACACCCATAACTTGATTGATATATTGCGAGCTAATTTCTGTTATCTAAAAATAAATATCCACAGAAAGCATCGCGAATTCAATGCTTTCCAGTGTAAGAAAGTTAAGGGCCAACAACAATGAAATTAGAAAACGTTTTGCGTGAAGCCGCCTTCATCGATGGCCAGTGGACATCCGCCAAGTCTGGTAAAACAATGCCAGTGATCAACCCAGCCACGGGCGCTCAGATTGCAACCGTTCCTGATCTGGATGTAAATGAAGCCAAACAAGCCATTGAAGCGGCGAGTGCTGCGTTTAAAAGCTGGAAGAAAACCACAGCTAAACAACGTGCAACGTTGCTCAACCGTTGGTTCCAGCTGATTACCGATAACGCCGATGCGCTTGCTGAGCTGTTAACTGTTGAACAAGGTAAACCGCTGCGCGAAGCGAAAGGCGAAGTACTGTCATGCGCCTCTTTCTTTGAGTGGTTTGGCGAAGAAGCCAAGCGAACCTATGGCGAAAACATCCCGTCTAACACCAACAGCACCCGCTTACTGACGGTTAAACAACCGATCGGCGTGGTCTCGGCCATCACTCCATGGAATTTCCCTATCTCCATGATTGCCCGCAAAGCGGCTCCGGCAATTGCTGCTGGCTGTACGATTGTGATCAAACCCGCGGAAGACACTCCACTTTGCGCATTGGCACTCGCAGCGCTGGCAGAAGAAGCCGGCATCCCTTGTGGTGTCATCAATGTTGTAACAACAGCTAACCCAATCGAAATCGGTCATGAGCTGTGCACCAATCCAATCGTGAAAAAAGTCTCTTTCACTGGATCGACACCGGTCGGCAAGACCATTCTGGGACTGGCGGCGAAAACCGTAAAGAAAGCGTCTATGGAGCTTGGCGGTAACGCGCCATTTATCGTGTTTGATGACGCAGACCTGGAACCGGCTGTCGCGGGTGCGATCGCATCAAAGTACCGAAATGCGGGCCAGACCTGCATCTGCACCAACCGCATCTTCGTTCAGGCGGGTATCTACGATCAGTTTGTCACTCGCTTCCAGGAAGAAGTAGAAAAGTTCACCATCGGATCCGGCCTTGAAGCCACCACCGATATTGGTCCACTGATCAATGAAGCCGCTGTTGCAAAAACCGACGGCCTTGTGCGCCGCGCACTGGAAGAAGGTGCCGAACTGAAGAGTGGTGGTCAGCAAGACGCGGCAGGTGATCGCTTCTACCAGCCGACACTGCTGACCAACGTTCGCGATGATATGGAGATCGCTCAGGCTGAACTGTTTGGCCCGATCTCAACGGTCTTTAAGTTCGAAGACGAAGAAGAAGTGATTGAGCGCGCCAATAACACCCCTTACGGACTGGCCGCCTATGTATACACCCGTGACATCGGCCGGGTTTGGCGCGTATCCGAAGAACTGGAATACGGCATGGTCGGTGTGAACGAAGGCATGATCTCCAACGAACTGGCACCATTTGGCGGTGTTAAAGAGTCAGGTATCGGTCGCGAAGGCTCCCGACACGGCATGGACGACTACATGGAACTGAAATACATCTGCATGGGCGGTATCTAATCGCTCTCACTGCGATCTGATAGCTCAGTTCCAAACAGGTTTTCTCGAAAGCACGCTTTTGAAATGTCGGGCGGGAGTTCTCCCAGCCCGGCATCTTTGCGCCTGTTAAATTCAGCCCCTCTTTCCTCTGAAAACAGGGGGCGATCTGACTTGCCTTCAGAAGAAGCCTTGTTGCGCATTATTAGCGCTAATACGTCGGTTAAATGTTTGGGAAATCTTAATGTTTAGATCGAAACCCA
>NZ_JBFGYC010000278.1:0-5221 GCF_041587635.1 Pontibacterium sp.
CAAGACGAGCCTTTCTCTCTCTATGGCTTGCTCGCAGAGAAGCTGGAGGTTGCAGATGATCGTAGCTGGATCACGTTCCATCTTAATCCCAACGCCCAATTCAGCGACGGCGAATCAGTTAACGCCGATGACGTCATCCATAGCTTTAAGCTACTCCGTGAACAGGGCTCCCCTTTTTATCGCGCCTATTTCGCTGATATCGACACCATCGAAGCGACCAATGACAAGACGGTAAAATTCAACTTTAAAAACAGCCTGAACCGCGAGTTAGCACTGATTGTGGGTGAAGTCCCGGTACTGCCTAAGCATTACTGGGAGGGACGGGATTTCACGAAACCCAGTCTGGATATCCCCATCGGTTCCGGCCCTTATACCCTCAGTGGATTTGATCCCGGCCGCAGCGTCACCTTCAAACGTAACCCTGAGTATTGGGGTAAGGACCTGCCGGTCAGCAGCGGACGGCATAACTTTGGCGAGCTGGTATACGACTACTACCGCGACGGCACTGTTGCCCTGGAAGCGTTCAAAGCGGGCGAATATGACTTCCGTCAGGAAAACAGCTCCAAACGCTGGGCCACCGGTTATACGGGTGACGCATTCGACTCCGGCAAAGCCGTCATAGAGGAACTTGTCCACGAAAATCCTACGGGCATGCAGGCCTTTGTGCTGAATACCCGGCGCGACAAATTCTCAGACCCGCAAGTCCGACAAGCACTGGCATACGCCTTTGATTTTGAATGGACCAACAACGCTATTTTCTACAACGCCTATACGCGAACCCACAGCTACTTCTCTAACTCAGAGATGGCAGCGACCGAACTGCCCACACCAGAAGAACTTGAAATTCTGGAGCCAATCAAAGATCAGGTGCCGCCCGAAGTATTTACCAAGGTGTATCGCGCACCCACTACGGATGGAAACGGCAAGATCCGCCGTCAATTGCGTACAGCAAAGCGTATGCTTATCAACGCCGGATGGTCTCTGAAGAACAACAAGCTGATCAACGATAAGACCGGTGAGCAGTTTACGTTTGAGATGTTGTTGGTACAGCCTGCCTTTGAACGTGTTGTCGCACCCTTCATCCGTAATCTGGAGCTGATGGGCATCAAAGCCAGCATCCGTGTCATCGATGTATCCCAGTACATCAACCGCATCCGTGCGTTTGATTTTGATGTCATCGTGGGTAGTTTTGGTCAATCAAGCTCGCCGGGTAACGAACAACGTGATTACTGGCACTCCGACATGGCGAATAGCAGCGGTAGCCGTAACACCATTGGCATCCAGAACCCCGCTGTGGACTATTTGGTAGAACAGTTGATACAAGCACCTGATCGCGAGCAGCTGGTCCTGCGTACCCGTGCACTGGACCGTGTACTACAATGGAATCATTACGTCATTCCTCAGTATCACATCAATAAATACCGCATCGCTTACTGGAAAAAGTTTGCTATGCCTGAACAACGGCCACGTTATGCGCTGGGTTTTGATACCTGGTGGGTCACACAGGATGCGATGAAAACGAAGGATAATTGATGGCCGCTTATATACTGCGACGCCTGCTACTCATCATCCCCACGCTGCTGGGGATTCTTACCATCAATTTCATCATCGTACAGGCCGCCCCCGGCGGCCCGGTTGAGCAGACAATTGCCCAGCTGCAAGGCTTAGACGTGGGTGCCACTGCCCGTGTAGGTGGCACAAGTTCGGGTGATATCGCCTCCGATGGCAGTCAATCCAACGGCGGCGATAGCCAGTCTCGTGGTGCCCGAGGTTTAGACCCTGAACTGGTGCGTCAGATTGAAGAGCTCTATGGCTTTGATAAACCCGCACATGAGCGCTATATCGAAATGCTTGGAAGCTATCTGGTGTTCGACTTCGGAAAAAGCTTATACAGCGATAAAGAAGTCACCGATCTGATTGTCGAAAAACTCCCAGTCTCCATCTCTCTGGGCCTCTGGACAACCCTGCTCACCTATCTGATCTCCATACCACTGGGTATTCGCAAGGCCGTGCGGGACGGCAGTTCGTTCGATGTATGGACCAGTACCGCGGTGATTATCGGCTATGCGATCCCCAACTTCTTGTTTGCGATCCTGCTGATCGTGCTCTTTGCCGGTGGGACATACTGGGACTGGTTCCCACTCAGGGGACTGACATCGTCCAACTTCGATGAACTCAGTTTGTGGGGACAGATCAAAGATTACTTCTGGCACATCTCCTTACCGGTGCTGGCATCGGTGATCGGCAGTTTTGCCACCCTCACCATGCTGACCAAAAACAGTTTCCTCGATGAGATTAACAAACAGTATGTGTTAACGGCCCGCTCCAAGGGCCTCACCGAAAACCGGGTGCTTTACGGACACGTCTTCCGCAACGCAATGCTGCTGATTATTGCGGGCATGCCATCCGCCCTGATCGGTATTTTCTTCACCGGCTCCATGCTGATAGAGGTCATCTTCTCACTCGATGGCCTGGGACTCCTGGGTTACGAATCGGTTATCAACCGCGACTATCCGGTCATTTTTGGCACACTCTATATCTTTACGTTGCTGGGCCTGATTCTGAAACTGATCAGCGATATCACCTATGTGCTGGTTGATCCACGCATCGACTTCGAAAGCCGGGAGCATTGATTATGAGCCCGATGAATACACGTCGTCTTGAGAATTTCCGCGCCAACAAACGGGGCTTCTGGTCCCTGTGGATCTTCCTTGCGCTGTTTCTTGCTAGCCTGTTTGCAGAATTTATCGCCAACGATTCACCGTTATTGGTGGAATACAAAGATGAGATTTACTACCCACTGCTGACCGATTATCCCGAAACCGTCTTTGGTGGTGAATTTGAAAGCCCGACTGATTACAAAGACCCTTACGTTCAGGAGTTGATCGAACAGGACGGAAACGGCTGGATTATCTGGGCCCCCATCCGCTACAGCTACAACACCATAAACTATGAACTCCCGGCCCCGGCGCCCTCGCCTCCCTCTGCCGAGAACCTGCTGGGCACCGATGATCAGGCACGAGATGTCTTCGCCCGCGTCATCTATGGCTTCCGTATTTCGATCCTGTTTGCAGTGGTGCTGACCCTGCTCAGCTCCGTGGTCGGAGTGATTGCCGGCGCTGTGCAAGGCTTCTATGGCGGTAAAATTGACCTGTTCTTTCAGCGTTTTATCGAGATTTGGTCAGGCCTGCCGGTCCTGTTCCTGCTGATCATTCTGGCCAGCATTGTCGAGCCCAACTTCTGGTGGCTGCTTGGCATCATGTTGCTGTTTTCATGGATGAGCCTGGTTGATGTGGTGCGCGCTGAGTTTCTACGCGGCCGTAACCTTGAATACGTGCGTGCCGCACGTGCGCTCGGTCTGGACAACAACCTGATCATGTTCCGCCATATATTACCCAATGCCATGGTCGCCACCCTGACCTTTATGCCATTTATCTTTAATGGCTCGCTCGTCACATTAACGGCACTGGATTTCCTGGGCTTTGGCCTGCCACCCGGCTCGCCATCTCTGGGTGAACTTGTCGCCCAGGGCAAAGCCAATCTGCACGCACCCTGGCTGGGGATCACCGCCTTTGTTGTGCTTTCAACCATGCTGACCCTGCTGATCTTTATCGGTGAAGCAGTGCGTGATGCCTTTGATCCAAGGAAAGTGTAACGATGAGCGATAAACTGGTCAGCGTAAAAAACCTGTCCGTAAACTTCGGCCAAAATGGCGCTGAAGTGAATGCGGTCAAGAATGTCAGCTTCGATATCCCTAAAGGTAAAACACTGGCACTGGTTGGCGAATCAGGCTCTGGAAAATCTGTCAGCGCACTGTCTATTATGCGCTTACTGCCTTACCCCAAAGCCAGCCATCCGAGTGGCGAAATACTTTATCAGGGTCTGGACCTGATACAGCTAAATGAGGGTGAAATGCGCACCCTTCGCGGTAACCGTATCGGTATCATCTTTCAGGAACCGATGACGTCACTGAACCCTCTGCATACCGTGGAAAAACAGATCGGCGAAGTTTTACTGCTACACAAAGCCAATACGGCCAATCAAGTACGTGAGCGGATTATCGAACTGCTGGATCTGGTGGGTATTCCAGATCCGGAAAATCGGCTTAAAAGCTACCCCCACGAACTGTCTGGCGGTCAGCGTCAGCGCATCATGATTGCAATGGCGCTGGCAAACGACCCGGAACTGCTCATCGCAGACGAGCCAACCACGGCGCTGGATGTCACGATCCAGGAACAGATCCTGCAGTTACTGCAGGATCTGCAGCAAAAGCTGGGCATGGCCATTCTACTGATTACCCACGATCTGAATATCGTGCGCCGCTACGCGCATGATGTGTGTGTCATGTATCAGGGAGAGTTAGTAGAAAGCAGTGACTGTCAGGCGCTCTTTGCGGCACCGAAGCACGACTACACCCGTGCGCTCCTGGCGGCGGAGCCTAGCGGTGATCCAGCGCCCCTGCCTGCACAGCGCGAGGCATTGATCAGCACAGACAAGCTGAAGGTCTGGTTTCCGATCAAACAGGGATTCTTTAAACGCACCGTTGATCATGTAAAAGCCGTTAACGAAATCTCCATCGAAGTGAAGCAAGGAGAAACACTGGGCATTGTAGGTGAGTCCGGCTCCGGCAAAACAACACTCGGATTGGCTTTGCTTCGGCTGCTGGGCAGTGAAGGCGGTATTCATTTTGACGGTATCAACATCTCTACGATGAATCAAAAGCAGGTGAAACCCCTGCGTCGGCGCATGCAGGTGGTCTTTCAAGATCCGTTCGGTAGCCTGAGCCCACGAATGTCAGTATCAGAATGTATCGCAGAAGGATTGGCGGTCCATAATATTGGTCACGCATCGGAGCGGGACCAGATGATTATCGACGTGATGAATGAGGTCGGTCTGGACCCGGATACCCGCCATCGTTATCCGCATGAATTTTCCGGCGGCCAACGCCAGCGAATCTGTATTGCCCGCGCACTGGTACTGAAACCGGAACTGATAATCCTCGACGAACCTACTTCAGCACTGGACCGTACCGTACAGAAACAGATTGTAGAGCTGCTGCGTAACCTTCAGGCGAAGTACAACCTGAGTTACATATTTATCAGTCACGATCTGGCAGTCGTTAAAGCGCTGAGCCATAAATTGCTGGTGATGCAACACGGTGATGTGATGGAGAGCGGAGATGCCAAAGCCATCTTCAGCAACCCACAAAACGAGTATACCC
>NZ_JBFGYC010000279.1:0-5200 GCF_041587635.1 Pontibacterium sp.
GTTGCGCTCAGACCCGCGACGACGGCGACCGCGACGACGTGGGTTGCGTGGTGCTTCTTCGCCTTTGTCGTCCTGTTTAGTTTCGACATTATCGGTACTTTCTGTTTTCGCTTCGGTTTGCTCTTGAGGTGCGCTTGCCTGGCGATCATCAGTATCTTTGCGGCTCTTACGACGACGACGGGACTTCGTCGGCTTTTCAGTCTTTTCTTCTGCGACCAGAGGTTGGTCTGGCTCTGGCTGAATGGTGATGATTTCGTCGTTGTCTTTTTTCTGTCCGCGGCGACGGTCATCACGACGGCGACCTTTTTTGCCGCTGTGCTGTTTGCGTCCAGGGCTGCGAGGTTCTTTTTTCTCTGGTTCAACTGCTACAGGCTCTTCTTTCTTAACTTCTTCCTGAACAGTGCTTCCGCCAAACAGGCTGCGGAAAATACGTCCAAGCAGGGAGCCGCTGTCTTTAGTTTCTACAGGGGCAGGTGCCGCAGGTGCTTTAGCTTCTGTTGCCTGCTCAGTGGCAACTGCTTCTTTCGGTGCAGGTGTCGCGGGTGCAACGGTGCGCACAGCTGCTTTTTCACGTTGAGGTGCTGGCTTGGTCGCAGTTTCGATCTCTGGCAGCTGCTCTTCTGGTTCTGGCTGCAGCGTGTAGCTAGCATCATTCGTTGTTGCGACTGTGTGGTCGTCACGCAGGCGGACAACTTCGTAGTGTGGCGTTTCCATATTCGGATTCGGCACGATCACTACGCGTACGTCGTGGCGCAGTTCAACATCATGTACTGCATGACGCTTTTCGTTCAGCAGGAAGGTCGCGACCGTGACGGGCAATATTGCGCGAATTTGAGCTGTGCGATCTTTTGCTGATTCTTCTTCGATCAGGCGAAGGATGGACAGTGCCAGTGATTCGGTGTCTCGGATAGTACCCTGGCCGCTACAGCGAGGGCAGACAACGCCGCGGCTTTCTGCCAGTGATGGGCGTAGACGCTGACGTGACATTTCCAGCAGTCCGAAGCGGGAGATGCGGCCGGTCTGTACGCGAGCGCGATCCAGTTTGAGTGCGTCACGCAGGCGGTTTTCAACTTCGCGCTGGTTTTTGATCGGTGTCATATCGATGAAATCGATAACGATCAGGCCGCCAATATCACGCAGGCGCAGCTGACGAGCGATTTCATCGGCTGCTTCCAGGTTGGTGTTCAGGGCGGTTTCTTCAATATCGCCGCCGCGGGTAGCGCGAGCGGAGTTGATATCGATGGATACCAGTGCTTCAGTCGGATCAATAACGATGGAGCCGCCGGAAGGTAGTTTCACTTCACGCTGAAAGGCGGTTTCGATCTGAGTTTCGATCTGGAAACGGTTAAACAGCGGGGTTGCTTCGCTGTAGTGTTTGATCTTCTGGTCGTACGACGGCATGACCTGAGTGACGAAGTTTCGCGCGTCGTTATACACGGCTTCGTCGTCGATCAGTACTTCGCCGATGTCGGCGCGCAAGTAGTCGCGGATCGCTCGAATAACAACGTTGCTTTCCTGGTAGATCAGGAACGGTGCTTTGCGGGCTTCAACTTCTTTGATGGCTTTCCACAGGGTGGCCAGGTAATCCAGGTCCCACTGCAGTTCTTCGGTCGAGCGGCCGATGCCCGCGGTGCGAACGATAATACCCATCTTGTCCGGGATATTTACGCCGTCCAAGGCTTCTTTCAGCTGAGCGCGATCGCTGCCTTCAATGCGTCGGGAGATGCCGCCAGCACGAGGGTTGTTAGGCATCAAAACAAGATAGCGGCCAGCAAGGCTGATAAAGGTCGTCAGAGCGGCGCCTTTATTGCCGCGCTCTTCTTTATCGACCTGCACGATAACTTCAGTGCCTTCGCGGAGAACCTCTTTGATATTAGGGCGGTTGCCGCGCTCAGGCTGTTTGGAGAAGTATTCGCGAGAGATCTCTTTCAGTGGCAGGAAACCATGGCGTTCCGCGCCATAGTCTACAAATGCAGCTTCGAGACTAGGTTCTACGCGGGTAATACGGCCTTTGTAGATGTTAGCCTTTTTCTGTTCACGGGAGCCGGATTCGATATCCAGGTCATACAGGCGCTGGCCATCTACCAGCGCTACGCGCAACTCTTCAGGTTGAGTTGCGTTAATCAGCATTCTTTTCATTGGTTTGAACGTTCTCTTTAAGAACGCAGTTCAAGCCTGCTGTCCCAAATCTTGCGCGTGAAGCGCTATCCTGTCCTGTAAGGCATAGTGGTCATGTCAGCGCAACAGCCTCGAAAGGCCGTGTGTTGAATCATATACGCGCACAACGGCTCACGCGGTACAAGGGCTAAAAGCGCTGTACTACTGAGTCTTATTGTTGTGTGACCATACCGATAGCAATCGGCGACCGGTATGTCTGCCTATCGGTGGAGGAAACTACAGCCTCTGTTATTCTTCTGATTCGTTGTAGCTGCCCATAGGGCAGGTTCCTGGCTGAAGTGCATCTCCACCTCCGACCGGACCTTATTTGAAGGCCAGTAGGTGAAATACGTTCTGAATTATAAATTCTTTCTGCTTACGCATTATTGCGTTTGTTGTGGGGCGGCACGTATAGGGTGCCTGCTCACTTTTCAGCATGAATTGGCAACTAGTCGCATAAAGATAAAGCCAACAGCCCACAGCAGCGGTAGAATATAGCAGCTATCACACTAAGCATCAATTCGATGCGTCGGACACTATCTTATTAATATGTCAGAAAAAATTAGCAGCCCAAACGCTGCCGTAAGGTTTGTAGAAATTGCTGCCGACTTTGACGGTCAGCGAATCGATAATTTCCTGCGCACCGAGCTAAAAGGTGTTCCAAAAAGTCTCATCTATCGCATTCTGCGAAAAGGTGAGGTGCGCGTAAATAAGAAACGCGTAAAGCCTGAATACAAGTTGCAGGGGGGAGATCTTATACGTATCCCGCCTGTGCGGGTGGCTGAGCGCGCTGAAGCACCTAAGCCCTCGGATAATCTGCAGCGTGTACTGGAAGACGCCATTCTTTATGAAGATAAAGACCTGATTGTTGTCAATAAACCCTCGGGTTTGGCTGTACATGGTGGTAGTGGCGTCAGTCTGGGATTGATTGAAGCCTTTAGACAAATCCGACCTGAATGTCGCTTTCTTGAGCTGGTGCATCGGCTTGATCGTGATACGTCCGGTTGTATTATGATTGCCAAGAAGCGCAGTGCACTTAAATTTATGCACGAAGCTTTGCAGAAAAGTCGGATCACCAAGATCTACAATGCGTTGGTGGACGGTGCCTGGTCTGACAGGAAGCGTAGGATTGACGCGCCGCTGCGAAAGAATGAACTGAAGTCAGGTGAACGTGTTGTTAAGGTGCAGGCTGATGGCAAAGCGTGCCTGACAGAGTATAAAGTGCTGCGTCGAATCGGGCGGTTGGTGACGCTGGTGGAAGCAAGGCCGATTACAGGTCGTACCCACCAGATCCGTGTTCATTGTCAGTTCGCGGGTCACCCCATTATCGGTGACGAGAAGTATGGTACCGATCAGATGAACCGCAGAATGCGGGATGAGGGCATAAAGCGTTTGTTTTTGCATGCTGCAGAGCTGCGTATCCCTCTACCGGGTGGCGGCCGTATGGTCATTAAAGCACCACTGGATAAACAACTGCTCAGCGCAATGGATGCGTTGGACGTTTAGTCGATTGAAAATGATAGGCTGAAATTGATGTCTGAGATAATCAGCAACGAAACTTTTTTTAGTACCGCCGAACGCATTATGAATGAAGGTGGTATTCCTACACTGGACGTAATGTCTGACACCCTTGGGTGTGACGTAGATACCCTTAAAGAGCCTTATGAAGCTTGGTGGGGCTTGCTCGCGGATCGCATGCGCAGTGGAACGCGATCTGTCGACGTGAATATTCAGGACGTACCAGAGGTGATTAATTCGGCGTTTTCGCGCATCTGGAACGAAGCACTGCATGAGGCACACAGTCACTTTAGTCTTGAGCGTCGTTATGAAAAGGTGGGTGAGGAAGAGCAGCATCGCCATAACGAGGAAGAGTTGATCCGCTCCCGCGGACGTGTAGATGAAATTGAAGATCGTCTGCGTGCTCAGGTCGAGCGCACGAATGAAGCTAATGTTCACGTCAAAGCCCTTGAGGCTGAAGTGAAGGCGCTGAAGGCGAGCCTTGAGTCTGAGACTGGGCAACGTAAAGATGAAGAGCATCGTGTTTCTGATCTGGAGCAGGAATTAGCTCAGATGCGTCGGGCACGAGACGAAGCGCGTCGGGTGTTTGAACAGCGTCTTAAGGATGAGCAACGTAATGCGCTGGACACGGTTAGCAAATCTGAAGCCGATGTTCGCTACTACCGTGGTTCTCTGGAGAAGGTCCGTGAAGAGAGTGGCAAGAAAGAGTCTGCGCTGACAAAAAGCATCCACGACCTGAAAGCTGAGTTGGCGAAGAAAGACGTTAAGATCGAAAGTCACTTTACGCAGATTAAAAGTCTGGAAGCCGAGCTAAAATTAGTGAAGCAGAGTCAGGGCACGACGAACAGAGATATTTCAAAGTTGAACAGTCAGCTGCTGGCCGAGACAAATAAGACGAAGCGACTTGAAGAAAAGGTTGTTTCGTTGCAGGAAGAACTGCGCGTTGCTCAGCAAAAGAAAGTCGCGTCAAATAATGAAGCGTCCCGGCGGGAAAATGCCATTCGTGGTCAGCTCAGTGAGCGGGATGATGAAATGGTGAGGATTCGGGGGCGGAATATTACGCTCGAAAAGCGTCTCATCGCATTGGATGAGGAAGTGCGCCGTTTGAAAGCCGCGCAGTAGCAGTGTCTGGGTGGTGATCTTTTTATGCTAACCTGTTATAATAAAATCACTGTTAATTACTAAAAGTTTAGTTTTCCCTTGGGAGTAACCTATGAAACTGCAGCAGCTTCGCTACATATGGGAGGTTGCCCGACACGATTTAAACGTATCGGCGACGGCACAGAGTCTTTACACATCTCAGCCAGGTATCAGTAAGCAGATCCGGTTATTGGAAGACGAGCTGGGCGTAGAGGTGTTTGCGCGCAGTGGTAAGCATTTGACTCGCGTGACACCTGCGGGTCAGGCAATTCTGAGTGTGGCTGGCGATATTCTGCAAAAAGTAGAGAGTATCAAGCAGGTTGCGCAGGAGTTCAGCGACGAGAAGAAAGGCAGTTTGGCGGTGGCGACGACCCACACGCAGGCA
>NZ_JBFGYC010000280.1:0-5192 GCF_041587635.1 Pontibacterium sp.
TTCGAACGACAACATGTCACCTAACACACCGTCACTATCGACCTTGTAGCGAGCAACAAAATGTCCATCAACCTGCGACATAAAATGCAGATAACCTTCAGCATCTGCGACAGCCAGCGAGCTACTTAACGCAACGGGTGATGTTATGGAGCGATTCTCCAGTGCATCCTGTCGCCAAACACTAGCGCTGCTGGACTGATCAAATGCCTGCACAAAGCCGTTCGCTTCGCTGACATAAACATTACCAAACCCTGCAGCCAAACTGCGGTAGCTCGACACGTTCTGAGACCACAAAATCTGAGCTTTACGTGGATCCATCGCGATCAAACGACCCTGATAACTGCTGACAAACAGACGACCATCCGCTAATAACGGGCGTCCATCAATATCAACCATTCGCTCTAGCTCCGAACGCCCCTGAGGAATAGCCGCCTTACGCTCCCAGACCACCCGACCTTTTGCGTTATCAACGGCCACCACTTTACCACTGGCAAAACCTGCCAGAGTTGCGTTCTGCGTTACAACAGGGGAACTCGTGCCACGCAAAGTCAAACGTGGCACCAGATTATCATAGGTCCAGCGACGCTCACCTGTGACACGATCAAATGCCACCAAACGACCATTAATCAGCTGCGCGACAACAAGATCAGCATTCACCTGCGGGGCCGCAACCACCTCAGTGCTCACTTTTGCCCGCCATTGTTCAGTGCCATCAACGTCACTTAAGGCAATCACTTCTCCCACTTCAGATGCCAGCGCAACGGTGCCATATCCAGCACCAACGCCACCACTGGCAGGAAGTTCAAGCTCGGCGTCCCAAACACGCTGACCGTCATTGCGATTGAAAGCCTGTACGCGACCGTTGCTGTCATTGGCGAAAATCAGGTCTCCCCAGATAGCAGGCTGGAACTGGTGGTATTTCTCACCTAAACCAGAACCAACATCCGCACTCCAAAGCACATCAACCGATTTTTCGGACTCAAAGGACACCAGTGCATTTGGAGCAACCTCATCTTCAGAGCCACCCCAAAATCCACAACCCGAGATCATTACCGCCATAGCGGTAGCAGCAACGCCACGTACAAGCATTTTCATTTACTGTTCCTTAACGGCAAGGTCATCCAGTTTGATCGTCAGCAAAGGGCGCGAACCACCTTCCGCTGTCGCGCTTTTAGCTTTCTGATAAGCCGCACGCGCTGCATCTTTTTCGCCTTTTGCCAGCAGCAGATCGCCCTTAAGCTCCTCAACGCTCGCCACGAATGCGCCTGCTTTAATGCCATTCAGCAAAGAAAGCGCTTCATCCGCATTTCCTTGTTCCGCCAACAGCCTCGCCTTACGCATTGATGCTATAACTTGCATTTCAGGCGTAGGCTTATGGGTCAGCACCCAATCAATCTCAGCCAGTGCCTGATCATATTCTTTCGCATCTACAGCGATACGTGCCTGAACAAGCGCTGCAAACTTCGCATACGTTGTACTCTCGTAGTCGCCTTTCAGCTGCGATGCCAAATGTTTAGCCGTCGCCAACTGAGCCTGATCGCTCTGAGGTCCGATACCAGACACCACCGCTTCTACCATGTTCTGATACAAAATCGAGGCATTTTCTGCTTCAACTGCCTGACGATCCTGCCAACCTTTCCAACCAACAACTGCAGCAACAGCGAGGCCTACACCAAGAATCAGTGATTTACCGTTTTCTTTCCACCACTGCGACAGTGCCTGGACCTGTTCTTCATCAGTACGTATCTCTGACACGCTATACTCCTGTTATCCGTGATCAGTCATGCATTCCAAACGGCTTTAATGACCGTATCGAGGTCAGCCTGTGCAATATCAAAACGAGGCTCTTCACCCTGCCACAATGTGGCGACCAGCCCTTCATCAGCTTGCTTAACCAATGCAACCAAAGGCGCACCTGTTTGACGGGCTTTGGCACCAATATTTTTTAACCCGGCACAGTGTACACGTACCCGCAGTCCCGGCACAGCATCACGCAAATGCTCAGACAGCGCGATCACCTGATTCTGCAAACCTTTTTGCTCCGCCGCCAGATATAGGTCAAATGGTTGACGCACATCGTCAGGAATCGCATCAAGCGTCTCCAGCAACAGGATAAGACGCTCTATCCCCATGGCAAAACCTACCGCCGGTGTAGGACGACCACCTAACTGCTTCACCAGACCATCATAGCGACCACCTGCACACACGGTACCCTGAGCTCCCAGTTTATCGGTTACCCACTCAAAAACCGTCTTGCAGTAATAATCTAATCCACGTACCAAGCGCGGGTTAATCTCATACTTCACGCCTGCCGCATCCAACATCTCGCGCAGATCAGCAAAATGCGCACGAGAATCATCATCCAGATAATCACTCAATACGGGAGCGTCATCCAGCAATGCCTGGGTACCTTGATCCTTACTATCAAGAATACGTAGCGGGTTAGACTCCAAGCGACGCAAGCTGTCTTCATCCAGCTGATCCTTACGCGCTTCCAGATACTCAACCAAAGCAGCACGGTATTCTGCACGCGCCTCATTGGAACCTAGCGTGTTCAGCTGAAGCGTTACGGCATCGAGAAGTCCCAGCTTTTTCCACAATCGGGCGCTCAGCATGATCACTTCTGCATCAATATCAGCAGACGCCATCCCAAAGGTCTCAACACCAATCTGATGAAACTGACGGTAACGACCCTTTTGAGGCTTTTCATAGCGAAACATTGGACCTGTGTACCACAGGCGCTGAGTCTGATTGAACAACAAACCGTGTTCTTCACCTAATCGCACGCAGCTCGCTGTACCTTCAGGACGCAGCGTTAGACTTTCGCCGTTGCGGTCCTCAAAGGTATACATCTCTTTCTCAACGATATCGGTCACTTCGCCGATCGAACGTTTAAAGAGCTCAGTCTGCTCAACGATCGGCATTCGAACTTCGTTGTATCCGTATGCACCCAGTACCGATTTAACGGTATTTTCCAGATACTGCCAAACAGGTGTTTGCTCTGGCAATATATCGTTCATTCCACGAATGGCTTTTACTTTGGCCAACTCTCAAATCCTAAAGCTATTTACAGATATTTATTCAACAACAGGCAACGTCATGCGCAAGATGTTGCCACGCCCACGCTGTGTCAGCTCTACGGCCTGGCTATTAAAGGTCATACTTTCCACCGAAGACAACGCCCCTAGTGTGACTTTCATCGGTGAAGGACCTCGCACATCGACCCCACGGGCAGAGCCACGCACACTCGCTACCAGCAATTTCCCAGTACTGTCACGTACCTCAACCCAACAGTCAGCATCAAAACTGATCTGTAAATGCCCTTCGCCCTGGACAACCGGAGCAGGCTTTTCAGCAACAGGCGCTGCCTGCGCAGCAACAGTGGCAACAACGTCCTTATCGGCCAGATCAGGCTCTACTGCGCTCGGCACTGAAGCCTCTTCACTTACGATAGCTACCGCAGGCTCATCCACATCAGGAGCAACCTCATTAGCGATATCGCCTGACGCAGGTAACGCAGCAGCGTCCTCTGCATCAACGGAAACCTTATTGAGCTCTGCAACTTCTGCAGACTGACTGCCCCCCGCATCTTCCTGCTCAGCGGAAGCTGACGGTGCAATCTCAACAGTCGTTTCTGCCGTGGCTGGAGTTTCTTCCACAGTGCTACTTTCAGCTTCTACATTAAACGCTGCAACAGCAGGGACATCGACTGGCATCTGCTGCTGATTTATCCACCAATTTGCGGCAACTGCTACACCGGCCAGAACCACAATAGACAAGATCCATTTCCCGGCCCGACCTTTGCGTTGCGGCTCATCCAGCCCCCCTCCAATGATCTTAAGCGGCTTAGCTTTTGTCTTAGAGGAGGTGGACGTCAGACGTTCATAGTCCGCAACAGCCTGTTGCTCATCTAACCCCAGATGCCGTGCATACGCCCTAAGATATCCCATAGCAAAGACACGGTTTGGCAAATCACTCAGACGCCCTTCTTCAATTGCCACCAAGTGGCTGGACGAAAAGTTCAGGATAGATGCCACTTCCTCTACATCTTGTCCTTTGGCCTCGCGTGCAGCAGAAAATTCCGCTCCAGGGAAAATTTCTTCAACCGTTTCTTCCTTATCTAGCTGTGTCTGGCTACTCACCGTGCTGACTCCTCATACAGCTTGTACTCTGCAGAATCCGGGAAAAGATTCTTCAACAACAATGCATAGGTTGCGGCTTGCGACGCCTGCCCACGCTCCCGGGCAATTCGGATTCCTACCCAAAGACTCTTAGCATAATGCTCTACACGACGACGTTCTACCAATCCATTGAAGCGTTCAAAGTACGATTCGGCCTGATTCAATCGCCCTTGATCAAGTTCAATACTCGCTAACTCAATCATGGAAATTACACGTGAAGGGCTGATTTGCAACGCACGCTCGAAGGCGTGTTTAGCTGCGGCAGAATTATTGAGATTGTTATAACAACGCGCGAGGTTTTCAAACGCTTGTGCGCGCCGGTTGTAAAAAGGATCCTGAGTGGCTTGCGCTAGCTCTTCACAAGCTTCTTCGTACCGTTCAGCCGCGAATAGGAAGGCACCAAAATTATTGCGAATCATTGCTGATTGCGGTGCTTGATCGGTCGCTTTACGAAAATACTCTTCTGCTAACGCTGCCTCGCCTTCCAACTGGAAGACCAAGGCCAAACCGTTAAAAGCCTCTGCATCAGATGGAACTAACGCCAGAGACTTCTGAAAAGACTTTTTGGCTCCTTGCAGATCACCTGCCTGCAAGTACTCGATACCGAGACGGTTATAAGCAGCATTCGCAGCATCGGCTCCATCCCCACCACGACGCACATTCTCGCTACTACAACCAGTCAGAAGTATCAGCGTCAGAATCAGCGTTAGACGTAAACCGTTCACCCAAAAGCTCCTATTGAGGTTTGTTTATCTCCTGTGGAGAAACCTCTTGTATCACAGGAATATATTTTTGACTACGGCGTGTGCGGTCCACGACCTGCCCCACTAACTGTCCGCACGCGGCATCAACATCATCGCCCCGCGTCTTACGCACTGT
The DNA here is from genome assembly GCF_041587635.1 of Pontibacterium sp. NCBI lineage: Bacteria > Pseudomonadati > Pseudomonadota > Gammaproteobacteria > Oceanospirillales > Oceanospirillaceae > Pontibacterium > Pontibacterium sp. The sequence goes on from NZ_JBFGYC010000280.1 coordinate 5,061, forward strand.
TGTCAGAACACCACCGTTCAACATAACCTGTTTAAACGCCAGAATAGCACTGTCGCTTGGACGCTCATATCCGGAATTAGGAAACGGGTTAAATGGAATCAAATTTAATTTGGAAGGCAGTCGGCGCAGCAA
>NZ_JBFGYC010000281.1:0-5187 GCF_041587635.1 Pontibacterium sp.
CAACTCTACTGCCTGTTTCAGCGATACATGCATCTCAGGTGTCATCGCTGCAATCAGTTCTTCATAGGTCATCTCATGATACTCCTGTTGCCAATGGGCGCAGTTTACCATATCCCAATCGTTGTCACTTAACTGAGCTCAAGTCAGGATACCCGTCTAGCGCGTGCCACCCATTCGCCGATGGGCACAAACATAAGCCCCGCAATCAAACCTGCTAAGTGAGCCGTATTGGCAATTGCGCCAAGCCCCATGCCCTCGAGCAAGCCGCTGTATCCTAGAACCAACCACACGATCATAAAGCCGAATAATGCGGGAGGCAGGCCGACGGCCTTCGCAGGATTACGCCTATCCCAGAGCCAAGCATATCCCAGCAGGGCAAATACAACGCCTGACATACCACCAAACAGCGGCCCGCTGATATAGAACTGCGCGAGGTTTGACGAAATACCAGAGAACAAAACCAGCCCCGCAAGCGCCCAACGCCCCTGAAAGTACTCAATTTTACTGCCAACAATCCAAACCCAAAGCAAATTAAAGATGATATGCAAAAGGCTGAAGTGGAGAAAGACAGGCGTGAACAGCCGCCATAACTCACCGCTGGTTAACGTATGCGTCAGACTGGTGGTGAATACCTCACCATTCCTTTCGACAATATCAGTCATGGTAAACAGGCGGAAATATTCGAAGTTCTCCCCCATACCGATCAGGAACGTAATGCCCAAACTGGACAAAATAAGGGAGACCGTCAGCCATATCTGCGGCAAACCCACCGCTGAAAGACCGCTTGTAGGTCGAGCATGACTGACTTTGATCGTGCGCAGGTCAGCGCCCTCTTGCCACATCTGGAACAGCGCAGCAATTTTTTCAGGATCAATACTGGGAGCGACCCACAGCTGCTGTTGCTGATCATGCTCAAGAATACGATGGGGGATTTCGTTCATCCAAAGAAATTCGGCGAACTCAGAGAGGTCCTCAGACAACGGGACCTCTAGCACTTTTATCATGGCGACCTCTTCAAGGGACTGATGGCAGGTCCCCTATTCGAAGATTTCCTTGCGTACATCAACCCAGATAAATTTATCTTTGCATAATTCTGCTTCGCCATCGTATCGGTAGGCAACCAATTTACCAAACTTCACCGCACTGTAATCCAAGCATGCGATATTGCTGGTAATGGGAGCAGGTTCGCCATCACGCCAGTAGTGACCGATAAATAATGGTTTCTCATCCAGACTATAGTGCATCAGATCGTCATGATCCTGCTCATTGAGTACCATTCGGGCAACATGGGTCGGCAGTGGATCCGGTTGAAACACCACATCTGCATAATAATACGGACTTTGTGCCCAGAATTTAGTGCGGAAGAAACTCCGTTTAAATCCATCCTTGCTGATCATCACCTCATCATTCGGCATGCGAAGATGGGTGCCTCGCAGTAAACGATCCATCAACGTCCATTCCATGCTGCCCTGCTGGGCAGAACGATGCATGAAATCATCCGTCAAAACCTGATCTGGGTACTGCTCAAGAAAACGATCGATCAGCGGCTGGTGCCAACACGCATGGACCACCCTGAAGGAATCAAACTCCATAAACAAAGGCATTTCTCGCATCCACTGCAAGAACTCTGTTTGCTCCTGCGAGTAGTTCGCAAACTGCTCCAATGTCTCATTGAGAATACGCCGATGGCGCGCGGTATGTTCACGCAGATACGGCATTCCCGAGTCCGGCCGTCCCGGTGTCAGATAACAGAGATAGTTATACTCGTGGTTTCCCATCACGATGTGGGCACTGCCAGCATCGACCATATCACGCACAATGTGCAGTGATTCACGAATGCGTGGACCACGATCCACAATATCCCCAAGAAAAATCACTTTCCTCTCAGGATGACGATATACGCCTCCTTGCTTGCTGTAGCCAAGTTTTTCCAACAACATCTGCAGGCTCAATGCACATCCATGCACATCACCAATCAGATCATATCCTCGCCACTGCTCCGTCACATCAGTCTCCCAGCTTCGTACCCCACCCGAGTTTTTCACGGCAGGTGCTATAAAAATCGTAGTTCAGCGGGTGGATAAGCTTGAGTTTATGAGGCTTCTTATGAATGGTAATTGTATCGCCCGGTGCACAGTTAATATGATTCTGACCATCACAAGAGATTGTCGGATAGGTTTCGTTCTGCTCACCAATCACCATCTTCAGCTCACTGTTCCCATCAACCACAATCGGACGACTGGACAAGGTATGAGGGAACATCGGCACCAACACCAACGCGTCCAGCTTCGGATGCATAATAGGACCGCCACCCGAGAGCGCGTAAGCCGTCGAACCTGTTGGCGTAGAAACAATAATGCCATCAGAACGTTGGGTATAGACAAACTGCCCTTCGATATAAAGCTCGAACTGGATCATACGCGCAGCCTTACCGGGGTGCAGCACACAGTCGTTCAGCGCTGTCGCTTCTCCCACAGGAACACCATCGCGTTTCACAGTAACATCGATCAAAAAGCGGCTTTCGACGGTATATTTACCTTCCAATACTTCTCCGACCTTCTCTTCGATCTCCTGCGGAGCAATATCAGTCAGAAAGCCCAGATTACCGCGATTTACACCCAGAACAGGAATGTGAGACAACGCCAATGAGCGCGCAGCACCCAATAAGCTGCCATCGCCACCCACAACGATCACGAGGTCACATATCTCCCCCATCATCTTCTGTTTGCTCACCTGCTGACCGTGACCTGGCATCACCTCAGCAATTTTTTGATCCAGAACACAGGTAATTCCGCGGTCGCCCAGAAAGCGAATCAGGTGCTTCATGGTATCGATCACCTGCTTGCTACCCAGACGCCCGATCAGACCGACATTACGAAAGTAATCCATTTGTTCTCCAATGTTGTCCCGTTATAGATGCCCACAGACGCTATTATAAAAGACCACGCTCAAGAAAACCTCGTCGCCCCTGCAATCCACCCGTATGAATTGCAACGATTTTAGTTCCGCGGCTGAATTTACCTTGAGCGATCAGTTTATGTAAGCGAAACATCATCTTACCGGTGTAAACAGGATCTAGCTCAATTTTTGTCTGTATTTCAAATTGACGTATAAAATCGATGAGCTCAGTACTGAGTTTGGCATATCCCCCCTCATGGCCGTCGAGATCCAACTGCCAGTTTGAGACGGAACCAACCCCAACCTCTGCCAGCAGAGACTGAATATCATGCTTCAGAAACCCACCCCCTTTGAGCACGGGGATCCCCAAAACTTCAGTTACCGCAGGCTTAGCAGCAACGAGTCCGGCTAAGGTACCTCCGGTACCACATGCAGACACCAACAGATCAGGCTCAGGCAGCACACGCCAACAGTCATGATCAAACAGATCAGCAAAACCTTTTACCGCCAGCGCGTTACTACCACCCTCGGGGACTATGCTCGAACCGGGATAGGTTGAACATAGTGCTTTGTGGTAGAGCATATCCTCCCGTAGACGGTATTCACTACGACTGACAAACTTCAGCGCCATTCCCCAGCGCTGCGCGTCGCGCAAGGTTGGATTGTCCGCGTATTCTGGCTCTCCGCGAACGATCCCCACCGTCTGAATACCCATTTCACAGCCCGCCCAAGCCAGAGCATGCAAATGGTTGGAATACGCACCACCAAAGCTGATTACGCGATCACAGCCTGACGCTTTAGCGTCCAACAAGTTGTGGCGCAACTTAAACCACTTATTACCACTGACCTGCGGGTGGATTAGATCCATCCGGAGCAGATAAAGAGAGACGCCCTGTTCGACACAGACCGGAAGATCCAGCTGCTCAAGACGCATTGACTGGGTAGGATCAATATAAGACATGGAAAGAAGCCCAAAACAACGGCATATGCAGTTCAACGTCACACAGCTGTAACCTTAAACTCATACTGTTATGCAAAACCAAACACGAAAGGAAAAAATAATGGAAGACTACACTGAAGAGCTATTGGAACTACTGAACGAAGACTATGACGATGATGATTTTTTCGATGATGCTACAGAGATGTAACCTTCGCGTTACACCTCTGCCTCGACTTTATCTGCGACCTGCCGCTTAATCATCATCGTCCGATTACCGCCTGCATTCTTTGCCTCATACATCGCCAGATCCGCACGCTGGATAAAATGATCTACATCTTCGAGTGCCAGTGTATCAGTCACACCCAGGCTCAATGATCCGTTAATCACAACAGTATTACCCAGATCTATGCTGTAACGACAGATTTCGTTAAAACGCATACGAATCCGCTCAGCCAGCTGCGCTGATTCAATACAGTCTGTTTGTGGCGCCAAAATCATAAACTCGTCTCCGCCATAACGAAAACATGCATCCACACTACGACTGCACTCCCGAAGTGCACGACTAACATCTCTTAAAATACGATCGCCTTCGAGATGCCCGAGCTGATCATTTACTTGCTTGAGATTATCTAAATCCACACAAATTAGGCTTAACGGAGACTGATAGCGTTCTGCCCGATCCATCTCTACCGATAACACACCATAGAAATGGCGTTGATTGTATAAACCGGTTAGCTCATCGGTGATCGACTGCTTCTTCAGCTTCTCTTCCAGGCGTTTCCGTTCGCTCAGATCATGGAAGAATCCAACACTTCCACCACCGTCACGCTCTTCGAGCAATGATGCCGACAGGCGAATAGGGATTTCCTGACCGAGCGCGCTTTTCAAAACTGTTTCATATCCCTCTACGAAACCACGCTCACCAAAGTCATCACTCTGGATCAGCCGTTTGATCTCTTTAGCGTGATCAAGACTGGTGTAGATCTCTGAGATATGCAGACGCCCAACGACATCTTCGCTGCTATACCCCAACAGTATTTGTGCCGCTGCATTAAACAGATTAATTAAACCTTTGGCATCTACACCAATGATGGGGTCAGGGCATAAATTAACGAGAGTACGACTATCAATCTTTTTCATGATCTAAAACACCAAAGAGCACGCCACGTCACAAGCCTTGTCGATAAGAGCCGCCACTCCAGAATGTGACATACCAACAAGTACAGGAATATCGAGACTACTGTGAATAAATCAAAACCACAACCGAAGAATGGTTGCTATATGGATGTTTCTACGAGGGAAATTTAATGATGAACAAGAGAAGGAAATTAGTGGTGGGCGTAGACAGG
>NZ_JBFGYC010000282.1:0-5176 GCF_041587635.1 Pontibacterium sp.
AATATGATTCAGCAAAATTTTCTGGATGGGCAATTAGCCCCCTTTATTCAGCAGAAATTCGATGTGGTCGCGCTGGACCTGTGGGGTGATCGAGATGTTGTGCTGCCAGATGGTACGGAGCTGACTGAGAAAACGCTCGCGACTCACTGGAAGATTCAATACACCCCCACACTTATTTTTTTGAATCCAGACGGCAGTATTAATCTGCGTATCGACGGTTTTCGGCCCAAGCCAGTGTTCTCTCAGGTATTGGATTATGTCTTAAGTGGCCAAACCGAAGGCGGGTTGGCTCAAGCACTCATTCAGCAGAGTGATGAGGATATGTATCCTGAGCCTTTTTTGCTTGAGACACGTGATCTTAGCAGCCTTAAAGGGCAGCTTACTGCTGTCATGTTGGAATATAAGGGGTGTGATGACTGCGAATCCCTGCACCGCAACGCAATCGCGCGCCCGGCCGTCTATGAACAGTTGAAGCCGTATCAGGTCGTGCGCTTTGATGCGGCCAGCGATCAGCCACTTACATTGCCTGATGGTACCGACATTACACCGAGTCAGTGGGTGAAAGAGCTTGGCGTAAACTACTATCCGACGACCTTGTTGTTCGATGAGTCTGGCACAGAGCGTTTTCGAATTGGTGGTTACGTGCAGTCGTTTCACTATGCGACGGCATTAGAGTACGTCAGCGTAAAAGGGTATGAGCAATTCCCGGAGTTTCAACGTTTTCTCAACGATCGTGCAGACCGTATGAGAGAGAAGGGTAAGAAGGTTGTGATCACGGAATAATCACAAAGTAACGTTGCGCTACGCAAGTCTGCAAATACCTGGCAAAAGATAGTTATTTACGCGCCTGACGCTATTGTCTTGCCTTTCCCACTGCTGTAATTTTCCAATTCTATTTCAATCCAGTTTTTTGACGGTTCAACACGCCTTATGAGCACACAACAGAGTTTGCAGGAAGTCATCAAAGAGAAAAATGGTGCAATTCGTATCGGTATTATCGGTGCAATGGATGAAGAGGTCGAACTGTTAAAAGCCTCGCTGGAAGGGCGTGAGGATCATGAGTATGCCGGCTATCACCTTTTTTCCGGTCGTATGCACGGGAAAGAAGTTGTCGTATTGAAGTCTGGCATCGGTAAAGTAAATGCAGCCATCGGCACGACACTGCTGCTGCGCGAATTCAAGCCTGACTGTGTCATCAATACGGGGTCTGCCGGTGGCTTTGATCCCGAACTGAATGTCGGTGATATTGTGATCTCTGAAGACGTTCGTCACCATGATGTGGATGTCACGATTTTTGGTTACGAGCCAGGTCAGGTGCCAGGTTTACCTGCATCGTTTAAACCGGAACCCTTGTTGGCCGATGTGGCTGAACGCTGCATCTCTCGTATGGAAGGTATGAAAACGGTCAAAGGGCAGATCGCAACCGGCGATGCGTTTATGAACGATCCGGAGCGTGTTGCCCGCACCCGCGAAGTTTTCCCACAGATGCAGGCCGTTGAGATGGAAGCGGCTGCGATTGCACAAACTTGTCATCAATTCGGTACGCCATTTATCGTTATTCGCGCACTGTCTGATATTGCTGGCAAGGAATCGAATCTGTCCTTTGAAGAGTTTCTGGTGACCGCGGCCAAGCACTCCGCCGAGATGGTCATGGCGATGGTCGATGAGATCGCAGGACAACACTAATTCATAATGGAACACCCGGCTGAAGGCACTCAGCCGGCGGTGAAATGAGGCACTATCAATGAAGGCAACCTTTAATCCTCCTGTACGCACACTAATGGGCCCGGGCCCCTCTGATGTAAGCCCGCGTGTATTGTCCGCAATGGCTCGTCCAACGATTGGTCATCTTGATCCTGAATTCATCCGCATGATGGATGAGATCAAAGAGATGTTGCAGCTCCTCTTTAAAACGAAAAGCCCACTGACAATGCCGGTGTCTGCACCGGGCTCTGCGGGTATGGAAGCGTGCTTCGTCAATCTGGTTGAGCCGGGCGATAAAGTCGTTGTATGCCAGAATGGTGTATTTGGCGGCCGCATGAAAGAGAACGTTGAGCGTTTTGGTGGTGAAGCCATCATGGTGCAAGACGACTGGGGCAAGCCGGTAGATCTGGATAAGGTTGAAAAAGCGCTGGCGGATAACGACAACGTTAAAGCCCTGGCTTTTGTTCATGCAGAGACGTCTACCGGTGTTCGCTCTGATGCAGAATCTCTGTGTGCACTTGCACAGAAGTACGGTTGCCTGAGCATTGTTGATGCAGTGACTTCACTGGGTGGTATCGATGTGGACATGGACGGCTGGGGAATTGATGCGATCTACTCCGGCACACAGAAGTGCCTGTCCTGCCCTCCGGGAATTTCACCCGTTGCGTTTGGTGAGAAGGCGATTGACGCTGTGAAAAACCGTAAAACACCTGTACCTAGCTGGTTCCTGGATAAGAACCTTGTGATGGGGTATTGGGGTGGCGGCGGCAAGCGTGCTTACCATCATACGGCGCCGGTTAACTCCTTGTACGCGCTGCATGAATCTTTGGTTATGCTGCACGAGGAAGGCATGGAAAATGCGTGGCAGCGCCATCAGCTTCATCACGAAGCGCTGCGTGCAGGTCTTGAAGCGATGGGCGTTAATTTCCTGGTGGATGAAGAATGCCGTCTGCCGCAGCTGAACACTGTGTTTGTACCTGAAGGTGTCGATGAAGCGGAAGTGCGTACTCGGCTGTTGAATGAATACAGCCTTGAGATTGGTGCGGGCTTAGGTGCGCTGGCGGGTAAAGTATGGCGTATCGGCTTGATGGGCAGCGCTTGTAACCGTCGGAATGTTATGTTCTGTCTGTCTGCGCTGGAGAATACGCTGTCTTCAATGAAGGCACCCATTACACGTGGTGTCGCAGCGTTGGCCGCAGAAGCCGTTTACAATGCCTGAAAGCGTTTGCTTATGAATAAAAAAGGGACCTTAGGGTCCCTTTTTTTGTGTTCAATTGCCGTGCTACGGTTTAAGTACGGATTCAATCAGCTTCACTTCGCGCTGTTCATCCCACTCTCGGCTGCCTGAAATAGTTCTGACCAGCTTACCGTTGCGATCAAATAGGAAGCTCATGGGCAATCCTCGAATACCCAGCTCATTAAACGTGCGGCCTTTTTCGTCCAGCAAGATAGGAAAGGTCAGCTCTGTATCCAGCTCCATCATAAAGCTTTCCACGGCGGCTTGCGTCTCGCCTGCGCTGATCGCAACAATTTCAAAGTCTTGTCCTGCAAATTTTTGATGCAAGCGCTCCATGGACGGCATCTCTTTGACGCAGGGAGGGCACCAGGTGGCCCAGAAGTTCAATAGTACGACCTTGCCTTTGTATTCAGACAGCGATATTTCCTGATTCTCAACGTTAGGAAAGCTTAATTTGTAGAGTACGCTATTTGACGCAGACACTCCGCTAGAGGCGGTAAACATCACAGCAAATGCAAACCAGAGTGTAAGCAATTTATTTTTCATTAAGCGTCTCCAAAATGTCGATTGCGGCCATTATATCCAGATGGAACCGTCTTTTGCGACTGATCTCGCTCTTGGTTAAATCAGGGCGCTGCCAAAATCCGTCCCGAACATCGGGAATTAGCCGTGAATGTACCGTCGCGCCGCCGCTGCGTAGCGTATTTTCAACCTCGTCCATCCACCAGATGCGTGTTGATTGATTGGGTTGAAGAATCACGACGGGGATCGAGCATTCAGCTGCGGCAGGCACAAATTCAACCGGCTGCATTGGCTGAGGTTGGCGCAAATAGATACTAGGATTCAGTGCGATGAGGCCATTGATATGTGAACTATCTACTGCAATTCCATTGAGTGCTGCTACCGTCCCGCGACCTGCTCCTACCAAATAGACAGGCCCCGATTCTTTTTGTTTCACGTAGTGAACAAATGCGGAGATAATTTTTCCATCCATTTCGGCGGGACTGGAGTAGCTACGTGGTAAGAAAAACGTTTCGAACCAATCAGGTTGGTAAACCGTGATGCCTTGCTGCGCCAGCGCTGCGGCAACCGGCTGAGAGGAAAACTCGCCGTAGTGAGGTTCGAACCAGATTATTGTTTTTTTCGGAGATTTCGATGGGTACAGCAGAAAAGGGATTTCCGTATCATCGATTTGTGCGCTATCGTCGATGACTATCTGTTGTCCGTAACTCTGGCTGCTCAGTAGCAGTAGTAGCATCAGTGTAATAAAAGGGCGCATCATAACGAGATAAATTAGCTATTTCTAAATTAAATGGCATTTTAACACTACGTGGCAGCCACGTTAAATCGGGAAAGAAAGAGTATGAAAGTCGCATTTATCGGATTGGGTGTTATGGGTTTCCCCATGGCCGGGCATCTTCAGAATAACGGTCATCAGGTCACAGTTTATAATCGCACAGCAGCTAAAGCGCAGCAGTGGGTTGAAGAATATAAAGGCGAGATGGCCGATACGCCGGCTAAGGCTGCTGCAAATGCAGAGATGGTGTTTACCTGTGTGGGGAATGACGATGACCTGCGTTCCGTAGTATTAGGTGATACAGGTGTTTTTGCCGGTATGCGTGCGGGGGCGATCCTGATTGATCACACGACAGCGTCGGCAGAGGTTGCTCGTGAGCTAAACGACATTGCTGCAGAGAAAAATCTGGGCTTTCTGGACGCACCTGTATCAGGTGGCCAGGCAGGTGCAGAAAATGGTGTGCTGAGCGTTATGATAGGTGGCGAACAAGCCGTGTTCGACCAGGTCAATCCAGTCATTTCCGCGTACTCAAAAGCGGCTGAGCTGATGGGGCCTGCTGGCAGTGGTCAGTTAGCGAAAATGGTTAACCAAATCTGTATCGCAGGTCTGGTGCAAGGGCTGTCTGAAGGTATTCATTTTGCCAAACGTGCGGGTTTGGATGTTAAAAAGCTGTGCAGTGTTATTCAGCATGGTGCTGCGGGCTCGTGGCAGATGGTCAATCGTCATGAGACGATGGTCGAAAATGAGTTCGACTTTGGTTTTGCAGTGGATTGGATGAGAAAGGACCTGAATATCACCCTCGACGAAGCCCGGAAGAACGGCGCTCAGCTGCCTGTCACCGCATTGGTCGATCAGTTCTATGCGGAAGTTCAGAAGAGTGGTGGGAGTCGTTGGGATACATCAAGTCTGATTCACCGTCTTGAGCGAGACAGCTGAAC
>NZ_JBFGYC010000283.1:0-5158 GCF_041587635.1 Pontibacterium sp.
CACATCTGTCGCCTGTGCTGACAAAATCACAGCGATCAACAACTCAAAGGGCGAGTTGTATTCAAGTTCAGTGGTTGGATTCGGATTATCGTCACGCAGTCGCGTGAAAATCTCGTGGCGTTTCTGTTTATTCATCGGAGGCAGTTTTACAACAAGCAGCGATTAAAGGAGGTGTTCAGTTTGATTATATCGGCAAGATGACGTTCGCAGGCATCTTAAAATAACCCGCGATTCCAGTTACTCGTGATTATAGACATTAAACTGGTTACGGCCATTTTGCTTGGAACGATACAGCGCTTCGTCGGCCTGCCCGATCCACTGCTCAGCATCCTGCACATCAACCTGTATCTCGGCGATACCCAGGCTGATCGTGATATTGATCACTTGCCCTTCAAACTCAACATCCAGTAATTCAGCTGCACGACGAAGGCGTTCGGCAAAGACCTCCGCTTGCGTGGCACTGGTATGCGGTAGAATGACACCAAACTCTTCACCGCCATAGCGCCCGACTATATCGGTTTTCCGGGCATGTCCTGCCATAAGCGCAGCAATCTTGCGAATCACTTCATCACCCGCCGGATGGCCGTAGTTATCGTTCACCGCTTTAAAGTGATCGATATCCAGCAGGATTAACGTGCACGCTTCTTGCCCACGCATAAAGCGATTCAATTCCAGATCCAGACACTCTTGCCAGTGACCGCGATTGAAGAGCCCCGTGAGGCGATCTTCCCGACTCAAAGTTTGTAACTGTCCGTTCACCTCTTCCAGCGCGATACGGCTGACAGCCACATCTGTCACATCATCGATCATCATACTGACAAATTCGACCTGACCGGTTGGCGAGGTCAGGGGCATCAGAGTGACGTTTTGATACATGCGCGCTGCGACACCGGTAATGGGGCGCTGACTTCTAAAATCAAATAAATAAGGTCTTTGTTCCCAGGTAATATACGCGGGACTTTTAAGCTGGAATACGCTGTCGATTTTTCGGCGCAGCCACTCAACTGGCAACTCTGGAAACTCATCAAAAAGATTCTTTTCCCGAATTTTCGCAGGCCCAACCTCTGAATGATTAGACATAAAACCATTCCAAAGCTGGACCTGGTAGCTTTGATCCAGTACAACCAAGCCAACATTCAGGTTGTGTAGCAATCCCAAGTGCCAGTGCAGTTCATCAATATTCAGGCTTTCGTTGCTATCAGTCATCAGAAGAATTTACTCAGTTTTCGCAGCGGCTCTAGAGACTCTTCACTGAACACCAGCATCAGTTCACAACTGTTGCGCTGTTCGTTCAGGCCATACTCAATCGTAATGGACAACGTCTCTTTCCAGCATTCACCGCCAGAAGGAAGTGACGTCATTGCTGGTAGAAGCACCGGTGTTCCACAACTGAATTCGATATCCAACTGACGAGCGAACGATTGCAGGAAGGCACCTATCAGGATATTAGCCAGATCCATGAGCATCTCGTTCTCAAACTCGGTGGTCGCTTCGTAGTTTAACTTCAACAGTTCTGCTACCGACTCAAAACTCTCCGGCGGCAGAGAGATCATTGCTTCACCGGCGATACCCGCGCCAACAAACCCCTGAGATACGACCCGCTTCCCCTGATCGGCGGAAGTTCTTAGTTGCTGCTCCAATTCAGTTCGCGTTACCGATGCCACGACCGGAACCGGTAAATGAACGAAAGCGTCAAGAAATCGAGCCAGACGATCACCTGCACGTCCCATCGCAACGTTGGCAATCTCTTGGTAATAGTCGGGTAGTATGACGGCGGTATCTTCGAGGGGAAGTTCGTCATTTTCGTCTTGCAACTCGCTCAGCAAGCCATAACGCCGCAGGACATCGGAGACAATTTCTTCTGAGAACGGCTTCTGAATAAAGTCGAGCGCGCCCATCGCCAGCACTTGCCGACGGGCCTCGGGTTGAATATCACCAGAGACAACGATGACCATGGTTGGCAAATCTTCAGCCCTGATGCGTTCCAATACCTGATAGCCATCCATGATTGGCATATTCAGATCCAGAAACAGCACATCACCTTTGCCGATACGAATAGCTTCGAGTGCGGTTAATCCGTGTTCTGCATAGCTGACATCGACGTTCCAGTGACTCAAAGCCTTAGCCATCTGTTTACGGGCCAGGTTAGAATCGTCACAAATTACAACTGGAATGGGGTTACTCACACAACAGCTCCGTTGATGTCGCGAGTTGAGGAAAACCACAGACTATCGAATCTTTAATTAGAACACAATGAAGGGAGTATAAACGGAGACACGAACGCATCTCCGTCAGCAGAATCAACCAGTTACACGAACACGCTGGGTTTCTGTTGGTCCGGCAGGCATCAGACGTTTACGGCGCTCTTCCAAACGACCGTCAATGATATTTTTAAGTGCAATCAGCAGGCCCATGCCCACGAACGCACCCGGTGGCAGTACCGCAAACAGGAAGCCGCTATAATCATCCACCAGCACAATTTTCCAGGTCTCTGCCGCGGGCCCAAACAGTAACTGCATGTCAGCAAACAAAGTTCCGCTACCCAACGCTTCACGCATCCCACCGAGCACTATCAAGACAGCACTGAAACCCACACCCATCATCAAGCCGTCCAACAATGACGCAGACACCGGGTTCTTACTGGCAAATGCATCCGCACGCCCCATGATGGCGCAGTTGGTCACGATCAAAGGAATGAAGATCCCCAGAATCTGATACAGCTCGAAGGTGAACGCCTGCATCAACAGCTCGATGGCCGTCACAAACGATGCAATGATCATCACAAAAATAGGCAGCCGCACGGAGCCCGGTACGAACTTACGAAAAGCGGAGATCGTCAGGTTTGATCCCAACAGAACAATGGTACTCGCCAACCCAAGGCCCAGAGCGTTCACCACGGAACCGGTCACCGCCAGCAATGGACACAATCCCAGCAGCTGCACCAACGCGGGGTTATTGGTCCAGAGACCATCAAGCGTAATTTTTTTAACATCAACGGACATCATTCTGCCCTCGCGATCTTCGGCTCTAACAACGCCGCTTTATTAATTCGGAAGTAATCCAGAGCGCGTCCCGTCGCATTAACCACTGCACGCGGTGTGATCGTTGCCCCCGTGAACTGATCAAAGCGACCACCATCTTTTTGTACGGCGAAACTAGCGCGCTGATCGTCATCATTTCTCTGATCATTCAGACTGAGAATCCAGTCGGACTTTTTAAGATCGACCTTATCCCCCAACCCCGGTGTTTCTTTATGTGAAAGTACACGTACGCCTGCAACGCTGCCATCACGCGTGATACCAACAATCATATTGATTGCACCGCTATAACCATCGGGGGCGGTCACGGGCAGAATCACCGCGATCACCTGACCCTCTTTGCGTGCACGATAAGCATCAACCGGCTGATCATGACCGAGCAACCCTGGCGCTACAAATGACACTGTGTCTTCCAGCATATCGTTGTCGATCTGATCACGCGGCACGATCTCATACAACGCTTTGGCCTGCGCTTCACGTTCGTTTTTTTGAATACGATCTTTGGTCGACACCTGAGTGACTGCGATCAGCGCAGCCGTGACGACCGCAAAAATAGTGATGCCCAGCGTACTGCTGCGGATTGCCGTAAACATTTCCATCAGGCATCTCCCTTCATGCCACGGTTCGCCTTAGCATGACCGTAGGTACGTGGCTGGGTGTACTGATCAATAAACGGAGCCGTCAGATTCATCAGCAATACGGCAAACGCTACAGCATCCGGATAACCACCCCAGGTACGGATCACGAAGATCAGCGCACCAATCCCGATACCGAAGTAAATCTTGCCTTTGTTACTGGTGGCAGAACTCACCGGGTCAGTGGCGATAAAGAAGGCCCCCAGCATCGTGCCTCCCACCGTCAGATGGAAAAACGGATCAGCAAAGTAGTCTGGCTCAACGATAAAGAACAGTGTTGAAAGCACTGTCAGGGAAGCCAACATCGCAACCGGCGCATGCCAGGTAAAAACCTTGCGGTAGAGCAGGAAAACACCACCCATAACATAGGCGGCACTCACTGCATGCCATGCACCAATACCGTCTGCCAGCACAGGTACCTGACGCCATGCTTCTTCGGTAGTCAGTCCACCCCGATGACGCAAGGCATCCAGTGGGGTCGCACCGGTATAATTATCAATGAGTGCACTATCGATGCTGCCAAAGATCAGCGATAACGTATCGAACAGGCTCAGTACAGACCAGCTGCTCTCCGCATCAATCATCACAAAAGGTGCTGTCCAGCGGGTCATCTCAACAGGGAATGAGATCAGCAGTAAGGCATACGCCACCATCGCCGGATTAAACGGGTTTTGTCCTAAACCGCCATAGAGGTGTTTGGCAATCACAATCGCCACAAACACACCCACCAGCGTCACCCACCAGGCGGCAAACGGAGGCAGCGCGAGTCCTAACAGGACGGCTGTCACCAGCGCACTGTAGTCACGCAGAACAAAACCCACCGGACGGTTACGCCACTTAAGAATTGCAGCCTCAAAACCGACCGCCAGCAGGGAAGCCCAGATTACGTTGATCAGCGTGCCCCAACCAAAAAAGAAGGTCATCGCAGCCATTCCCGGCAGGGTCGCCATCAGGACCAGACGCATGACATGGCCGGTCTGATTCATCTTATGCAGATGAGGGGAACTGGATCGAATTAAAGCCATCGGTTACTTGGTCCTTAAATCAGTCAATGGTTAGGGTGTCAGGTTGTGCCGCTTCCACGGCACCCCCTGCTGCCACATAGGCCTGCTTGGCCTCTTCATATTTACCGCGTAGCTTTTCCACACCCGCTTTCATCTTCTCAGCGGTGGGAAGACCTTTTTCCTCAGCATTCTTAGCTGCGGCGGCCGCTTTTTCTACTTTGCTACGCGCACTGTCCATATCTGCTTTCAATGCGTCCAGATTGGCTGCGGGCACAATGGGTGCCGACGCATTTAGAGCAGCATCATATGCCTGCTTGGCCTCTTCATACTTGCCGCGCAGTTTTTCCACACCCGCTTTCATTTTCTCGGCGGTGGGTAAACCCTTTTCTTCTGCATTTTTTGCAGCAGCATCGGCTTTCTCAACCTTCGCCAAGGCTTTTTCCATATCTTCTTTCAGAGGCGCCAGATTAACCACAGGTGC
>NZ_JBFGYC010000284.1:0-5140 GCF_041587635.1 Pontibacterium sp.
AGCGGATAAGAAAGCCAAGCGATAATAGGAGTTAGATGATGGAAGTTGCCGCTAAATTAAAAGGCGCCCGCATCTCCGCTCAGAAAGCCCGTCTGGTCTGTGATCAGATTCGTGGCAAGTCTGTAGGTGAAGCTCTGGATATCCTGGCGTATAGCCCAAAAAAAGGTGCGGCGCTTGTTAAGAAAGTACTGGAGTCTGCTATCGCGAATGCGGAGCATAACGAAGGTGCTGATATTGATGAGCTGCGCGTTTCAACTACTTTCGTTGACGAAGGTATGACTATGAAACGTATCAAGCCGCGTGCGAAGGGTCGCGCAGATCGTATTCTGAAGCGTTCCTGCCACATCACCGTTAAAGTGGCTGACTAAGCGACTGCTAGGAGAGTTTGTTATGGGTCAGAAAGTACATCCGACCGGTATACGACTTGGTGTCGTTAAAGACCACACCTCGGTGTGGTATGCGGACAAGTCCGAATACGCAAGCAAGCTGCTGAATGACCTCGAGGTACGTAAGTACCTGGAGAAGCAGCTCGAAAAAGCATCTGTAAGCCGCATCGAGATCGAGCGTCCTGCACAGAATGCTAAAATCACCATTCACACTGCGCGTCCTGGCATCGTGATTGGTAAAAAAGGCGAAGATGTAGAGAAGCTGCGTAATGCTGTTTCCCAGATGATGGGCGTTCCTGTTCACATCAACATCGAAGAAGTTCGCAAGCCTGAGCTGGACGCGAAACTGGTAGCACAGAGTGTTGCTAACCAGCTGGAGCGTCGCGTAATGTTCCGTCGCGCTATGAAGCGTGCGGTACAGAACGCTATGCGTCTGGGTGCCAAAGGCATCAAGATTCAGGTTGGCGGTCGTCTGGGTGGCGCTGAGATTGCGCGCTCTGAGTGGTATCGTGAAGGCCGTGTGCCGTTGCACACACTGCGTGCTGATATCGATTACGCTACTTATGAAGCGCACACCACATACGGTGTGATCGGCGTTAAAGTCTGGATCTTCAAAGGCGAGATTCTTGGTGGCATCGAACAGGTGCGTGCTGAGAAGAAAAATGCGCCTAAGAAGAAAGGTAAGTGAGGTAGAAGTCCATGCTGCAACCTAAACGCCTTAAATACCGCAAGATGATGAAAGGCCGCAACCGCGGTCTGGCACAGCGCGGTAGTAAAGTAAGCTTCGGCGAAATCGGCCTGAAAGCTACTAGCCGTGGCCGTATCACTTCCCGTCAGATCGAGGCTGCTCGTCGTACGATGACCCGTCACGTGAAACGTGGTGGTAAGATCTGGATTCGCGTTTTCCCTGACAAGACAATTACCTCTAAGCCTCTTGAAGTGCGTATGGGTAAAGGTAAAGGTAGTGTTGAGTACTGGGTAGCCCAGATTCAGCCAGGTAAGATGCTGTTCGAAATGAGCGGTGTGCCTGATGAGTTGGCGAATGAAGCGTTCGCGCTGGCTTCCGCTAAGCTGCCTGTTTCTACAACTGTTGTTAAGCGTACGGTGATGTGATGAAAGCGAGCGAACTACGTGAGAAGTCCGTTGATGAGCTTCAGCAGGAACTGTTAGGTCTTCTGAAGGAGCAGTTCAATCTGCGCATGCAGAAAACCACCGGTCAGCTGGCACAAAATCACCTGTTGGGCCAAGTCCGCCGCGACATCGCTCGCGTAAAGACTTTACTCAACGAGAAGGCAGGTAACTAAGAATGAGCGCAGAAAAACGTACTCGTACTGTTACTGGCCGCGTTGTCAGTGACAAGATGGATAAAACCATCACAGTTATGGTAGAGCGTAAAGAGAAGCATCCGATTTACGGAAAATTCATGAAACGTTCCACCAAACTGCACGCTCACGATGAGAAAAACGAGTGTCAGCAGGGGGATCTGGTAACCATCGCGGAAACCCGTCCTCACTCCAAGTCTAAAACTTGGGCACTGGTTCGTATTGAAGAGCGCGCAGCGAAGGTGTAATATACGCACCCTCGCTCCAATTGTCGGTCCGTTGTTTATGACAGCGGGCTCAACACAGAGTTTGTGGAGTAGACCATGATTCAGACTGAATCTATGCTTGACGTCGCTGATAACAGCGGTGCTAAGCGTGTACAGTGCATTAAGGTCCTGGGCGGTTCTCACCGTCGTTACGCAAGCGTCGGTGACGTTATTAAAGTTACCGTCAAGGAAGCAATTCCGCGTGGCAAAGTGAAGAAAGGTCAGGTCCTTAAGGCTGTTGTGGTACGTACCCGTAAGGGTGTTCGTCGTCCAGACGGCTCAGTAATCCGCTTTGATACTAACTCAGCGGTGTTGCTGAACGCTAGCGATGCACCTATCGGTACTCGTATCTTTGGCCCAGTAACGCGTGAACTTCGTTCTGAGAAGTTCATGAAAATCGTTTCCCTGGCGCCTGAAGTGCTGTAAAGATCAAACTCCAAGTAGTTTGATTTATGTAAAAACGCTAACGCCGAGAGGCGTTGGCGTTTTTGAGCATGAGAAGGACGTAGGAAAGAGGTATTTATGCTTAAAATTAGACGTGAAGACGAAGTAATCGTCATCGCAGGAAAAGACAAAGGCAAGCGTGGCAAAGTCATGCGTGTCCTGGATAACGGTCGTGTGATCGTATCCGGTATCAACATGGTGAAGAAACACACCAAACCTAACCCAATGCTGGGTCAGGCTGGCGGCATCGTAGAAAAAGAAGCGGCTCTGGCTGTTTCTAACGTTGCTATCTTCAACCCTCAGACGGGCAAAGGCGATCGCGTTGGCTTCAAGATTCTTGAAGACGGTACTAAGACGCGCATCTTCAAGTCCTCTGGCGAAGCGATCAGCTAAGGGGAATTGTTGATATGTCTAGATTGAAAGCGCTTTATAAAGATTCTGTTCAGCAGCAGCTGAAAGAAGAGCTGTCCAGCCCGAACATCATGGCTGTGCCTCGTTTGACCAAAATCACTCTGAACATGGGTGTAGGTGAAGCATTGGGCGATAAGAAACTGCTGGATTTTGCAGTTGCTGATATGACAAAAATCGCCGGTCAGAAGCCAGTAGTTACTCTGGCTCGTAAATCTATCGCGGGCTTTAAAGTTCGTGAAGGTTGGCCGATTGGTTGTAAAGTTACCCTGCGCGGCGAGCGTATGTGGGAATTCCTGGATCGCATGGTAGATATTTCTATCCCGCGTATCCGTGACTTCCGTGGCCTGAATCCGAAATCTTTCGACGGTCGTGGTAACTACAGCATGGGTGTTAAAGAGCAGATCATCTTCCCTGAGATCGAGTACGACAAGGTTGATAAACTGCGTGGTATGGATATTACCATTACCACTACTGCTCGTGACAATGATGAGGGTCGCGCCTTGCTGGCTGCCCTAGGCTTCCCATTTAAGAAGTGATAGGGGTATATCATGGCTAAAGAATCTATGAAGGCACGCGAAGCTAAGCGTGCAAAAACAGTTGCTCAGTTCGCTGAAAAGCGTGCTGCACTGAAAGCAATCATCCTAAGCGCTACTGCATCTGAAGATGAGCGTTGGGAAGCACAAGTTGCGCTGCAGAAACTGCCGCGTGACGCGAGCCCTTCTCGTCAACAGCGCCGCTGTCAGGTTACAGGTCGTCCACATGCGGTTTACCGCAAGTTTGGCCTGTGCCGCAACCAGCTGCGTGAAGCCGCTATGCGCGGTGACGTGCCGGGTCTGAAAAAGGCTAGCTGGTAATCAGCTAGTTTCATGGTAAGCGCGACGGACAGGGCCTGAAAGGGCTACCGGGTCGCGCTGCACAACGAGGAAGTAAAAAGCATGAGCATGCAAGATACACTCGCGGATATGTTCACTCGTATCCGTAACGGTCACATGGCTGAAAAGCAGGCCGTATCCATGCCGTCTTCCAAAATGAAGGTTTCCGTAGCTAAGGTGCTGCAGGACGAAGGTTATATCGCTGACTTCTCTGTAGAAGAAGGTGTTAAACCTGTTCTGACCTTGGAACTGAAATACTTCGAAGGTAAGGCGGTTATCGAAGAGATCAAACGCGTAAGTCGTCCTGGTCTACGTATCTATAAAGGCGCTACTGAGCTGCCTAAAGTACGTGGTGGACTGGGCGTAGCTATCGTCTCTACGAGCAAAGGTGTCATGACTGATCGCGCAGCACGTTCTGCAGGCGTCGGTGGCGAAGTAATCTGCACGGTATTCTAAGAGGATTTCCAATGTCTCGTATTGCGAAAAACCCGATTGCTGTACCGGCAGGTGTTGAGCTGAAAATCGACGGCCAGACAGTCAATGTAAAAGGTAAAAACGGTCAGCTGAGCATTGATGTTCATGCGACTGTAGAGATTCAGCAGGGCGAAGAAGGCCTGACGTTTGCGGGCCGTGACGGTTCCAAGCAGTCTACCGCTCTGGCTGGTACTAGCCGCGCGCTGATCAACAACATGGTTGTTGGTGTAAACGAAGGCTTCAAGAAAACTCTGCTGCTGCAGGGTGTTGGTTACCGTGCTGCTGTAAGCGGTAACACTTTGAACCTGACGCTGGGCTTCTCTCACCCGATCGATTATGAACTGCCTGAAGGTATCAAGGCTGAAGTACAGGGCCAGACAACTGTTGTTATCAGCGGTATTGATAAGCAGACTGTCGGTCAGGTAGCAGCTGAGGTGCGTGGCTTCCGTCCACCAGAACCTTATAAAGGTAAAGGTGTTCGCTACGCTGATGAATATGTTCGCCGTAAAGAAGCGAAGAAAAAATAAGTAGGGCAGAATCATGAACGCTAAGAAACAAGCTCGTGTTCGTCGTGCGCGCCGTTCTCGCCTGAAAATGCGTGAGCTGGGTGCTGCGCGTTTGTGCGTAAACCGCACACCGCGTCACATCTACGCGCAGGTGATTACTGCTGATGGTGCTACCGTTGTTGCGGCTGCGTCCACAGTAGAAAAAGAACTGCGTGAATCCACTACCGGTAATGTTTCAGCTGCTGAAAAAGTAGGTGAGCTGATCGCATCTCGTGCGAAAGAAGCCGGTGTTACTAAAGTTGCTTTTGACCGCTCTGGTTTTAAATACCATGGCCGTGTTAAAGCACTCGCTGACGCAGCCCGTGAAGGCGGCCTGGAATTCTAAAGGGGTCGAAAATGGCAAATCACGAACAGAAAGACGGTGACCTGCAGGAAAAACTGGTTCAGGTTAACCGTGTC
>NZ_JBFGYC010000285.1:0-5099 GCF_041587635.1 Pontibacterium sp.
ACTAAGTTCATAAAGGCAAAACCAGACGCTAGCAAGCCCGCAGTTACAGGGCTTAGGCCTTCAAAGGTTTCCAGAAAGAACAGCGGCAGCATCGATACAACGGCCAGCTCGGAGCCGAATGTTGCAAAATACGCTACATCCAGAACAGCAACCTGTTTGAACTTGTAACGATGCAGCTCTGGCACACCATGTTTAAGATTCTCGGCATTTACATGGTAGATCGCACGCAGTTGTACGAAGAACAGCACAATCAAAGTGACGTAGATTGCGTTAGTGGAAAATTCATCCAGCAAACCGATGTTGGTTGGCGACAGTTTCCAAGTCAGGACTGCCAGCGCCGCGTACATCGGGATGTTCATCAGGATGTAGAAAACGAAGTCGCCTTTGCTAGTGACTTCCAGGCCACCACTTTTCTTCGGTTTGAAGTAAGTGGAGCCTTTGGGAGTATTGCGGGCTACACGGTAGTAGAAGAAGCCGTACAGGATTGCCATTATGCCGATGGATACCAGTGCATAACGCCAGCCGTTTTCACCTCCGTACATCAGTGCGACAGTTGGCAGAGTCATCGCGCCTGCTGCTGAACCGAAGTTACCCCAACCACCGTAGATACCTTCTGCAACACCTACTTGTTTCGCGGGGAACCACTCACTGACCATGCGGATACCAATAACGAAACCGGCGCCTATAAAGCCGCTGAGGAAACGCATGATTGCAAGTTGTTCATAGGTTTGTGCGGCGGCAAAACCTAAACAGATTGTCCCCCCTATAACCAGCAATATACTGTAAATGAGCCGCGGGCCGAACTTGTCCACCAGTGTGCCGACGATGATCCTCGACGGAATCGTCAACGCTACGTTTAATATCAGCAGGGCTTTGACTTCGGCGCTGGTCAGACCAAAGACATCCTTGATGTAGGCCATCATCGGCGCATGGCTGAACCAGACCACGAAGGTCAGGAAAAATGCGAACCAAGTTACGTGTAAGGTTTTAATCTTGGGATCGCCAAAATCTAATAACCTTATTCTGCTAGTGGACATGTGACTGCTCCTAAAATAATAACAGCGTTTGATGCGTTACAGGCGTTGTACCGGAAAACAGATAGTGCTTTGTGTCTCGTGGTTTATCTTTTTGAGCGATCAAAAACGGTGGTGTTTTTAAACGCAGATAAAGACACGTGCTTTCAGCAAATCAACCCGTTGGGCGGTAGCAATGACAATAATCTTGCTGCCAAAATAGGCCCTTTCTAATCGGCGGATATTGATATATATCAACGCTTTACTAGGCTGGCAGGCGGTGGGAAGGGGTGTATACCACCTTTGTGGTACTAGGTCTTATGATTGCTAAGATGTTGAATAATAAGAATATTTATGTTCATTGGTCGTGTTCTGTCGTTGTTTTTGACGCTGGGGGTATCTTAAGGGGTACACGTTCGTCTAACGTCAGTTGTCGGCGGTTTTTTGCGATGGATATGTGCAACGTATAATGTAGAAAGTAAATGACGGATGTTAAAAATGACCGGTTCTTGGAGGGGTATATAAAAGTTATCTCTTCAGAGGTATTGGTGAAATTGAATATCAGGATTATCTTTGATGGCGTTCTCACGGTTGTTGCACGTATTAACCTAAATGCTCGGGTTAAATGTCAGATGATACCCTCTCCTCGTTATCTGACAGCGTGCGATGGCTGTTTTAGAACCTTGACTCTCAGAGGTGTTCAGGGCCTCGTATTAACTGGCAAGTAATCCGGCGTGGGCAGCAATGTTCCGCCGGTTTTTTTTGTCTCAACATGACCCCGTGCCCATCCGTTAGCATCCGTTGATATCTTTCAGATACTGTTTAGTGTGTTAGCACTTTTACGTCTCCGCATGTCCGTTGCGTATTCCCGTGTTTTGTTCCACGACAATAGAGTATTTAGTCGTTCGTTGTTTGAATTGCTGCATGCGCGTTATTGTGCAACTATTCAGATTGATCTCCGCTTTGTTTGAATACTGGAGATCCTGGACCCTTGCCTTTGACTGGCGATTGAATAAATCGTAGTAGTCGGATGCTCAGACAAAGGAACAGATTATCATGCGGTTGATCCAGCCTTCTAATTCCGATGTGGGTGAGCACTCATCAGCCCCGCCCGCGACAACTCATTTCACTCCGCCAGCCGTTTATATACTGGGTTTGATACTTATCTTTGTATTGTCATTCGGTATTTATCTGGCTGAATCACTCAGTGCCGAGCGCTATGCAGCAGAGCGTCGTTCCGATGTTCAGAAGCACCTTTATACCCTGCGTAACCAACTGGAAAACAATCTGGTGAGCGATATTCAGCTGGCGAAAGGGTTAGTTGCTGCATTGGCGACAGATCCTCAGCTAGATCAGCCGACCTTCGAAAAAGCGGCGGCGGCACTGTTGAAAAGAAATACTCAATTGCTGGGGTTGTCTGCTGCGCCTGATTTGAAGATCAAACTGATTTACCCGCCGGCCGATGGTAGGGATGCATTGGGGCTGGATTTGCGTCTGGTGCCCGAGCAGTTTGGGGCGATCGAGCGGGCCCGAAAAACAGGCGAAATTGTGCTGGCAGGTCCCGTGGATCTGATTGAGGGGGGTACGGCATTTATTGCGCGCATGCCGATCAGTCTTGAGAACATGAGGGGTGAGGGCTATTTCTGGGGTATCGCGAGTGCGTTGATTGATGAGCAGAGTCTGTATAGAAACAGTGGCATCCTAAATCATGAATTGCCGGTTGAGATTGCTATCCGTGGGCGGGATGCGTTGGGCGCAGAAGGTGGCGTCTTTTTTGGCCGCGCTGAACTTTTCAATGAGCAGCCAGAGCTGACAGAAATTCAACTGCCGGTGGGCAGTTGGCAGCTAGCAGCGGTGCCGACCTCATCGTACCTGGGTACGTCGGACAATCTGGCCGCGATGCGGCTGGGATATGGGGGGGCGTCATTGATATTGCTTATGGCATTTCTGGCAATGGCACGTGCCGTGCGCGCAGCCTCTAAGGCAAGGCATCAGGCCGAGCATGCGCAATCACAGCTCAATACATCGTTGCGTACGTTGCACGAACGGGAGGCGCTATTAAGAACGGTGATTGACGAAATGCCGGATGTGCTGGTGTTAAAAGACCGCCACGGTAAGTTTCTGTTAGGCAACAAAGCGGTGGCCCGCTTGTATCACACCACGCCGGAAGAGATGGTGGGTAAAGATGATAGTGACTTTGGTGTGCCCGCTGAGATGGTCGAGTTTTTCCACGAAAACGTGCTGACCGTTATCGCCCGTGGTGAAACCGAAGTGGTGTACGAAGACAGCACTGATGCTTCCACGGGAGAAGTGCGTCATTTCAAGTCGATCAAAAAGCCTTTTCTTGATACTCAGGGCAATAGTCAGATACTCATCATCGCTCACGATATCACTGATATCGTCAATGCACAGAAACAGGTGGCGGAGAGTGAAGGCAAGTTGCGTACGATTTTGGATAACGTCGATGCCTATATCTATCTGAAAGATATTGAGGGACGTTATCTGTTTGCCAACCAGCCAATTCGCAATATCTGGAACAGTGAAGAGCAGGATATCGTTGGCTTTACCGATGAGAAATTCTTTGACGCAGAAAGTGCGCTGCACATTCGAGAGAATGATCGACAGGTGATGGTGCAGGGTGAGGCCTTGTGTAAAGAAGAAACCGTCAAAATACTCGGTCGTAGCGAACCCACCACCTATAAAACAACCAAATTACCTCTGCGCACCGAAGAAGGTGAAATTTATGCGCTCTGTGGTATTTCGGTGGATATTTCTGAGATTAAACGTATTGAAAAGGCACTGCGAGAAAGCGAGCAGCGATTCAGGGTCGCAGGGAAAGCCGCCTATGACTTGATCTATGAATGGGATGTCGCCACCGACTCACTGCAGTGGTTTGGTGATATTGATCGTATTCTGGGGTTTGAGGCGGGAGAGGTCTCGCATCATATCGACACCTGGTTGAAACTGATCCACCCGGATGATGTAGGCGTGTTGGCGGATGCTGTGGGCCTGCATAGAACCTCTACGCAACCCATTGGTTATGAATATCGCGTCCGTCACAAAGACGGGACCTATCGTTTTTGGAGCGATCGTGCATTGCCATTGATTGACGATGATGGTCATCCCTACAAGTGGGTGGGGGTGTGCACCGATATTACGACTCAGAAGCAACAGCAGCATCAGCTGGAATTCAGTGCTTACCATGACAAACTGACCAGCTTACCAAATCGTTTATTGCTCTCTGATCGTTTGCGACAAGCCATGCATCAGGAAGATCGTCGAAGGCAGGGGTTGGCGGTGGTGTATATCGATCTGGATGGTTTTAAAGAGATTAACGACAACCACGGGCACGAGATCGGTGACCACCTGTTAGTCGCTATTGCGCATCGTTTTCAGCGTGAATTGCGCGAAGGTGACACGATTGCCCGTCTGGGTGGCGATGAATTTGTTGCGGTGCTGATTGATATAGAAGATACCGCCAGTTCGATTCCACTGCTGCGCCGTATCCTGAGTGCCATTGCTGAACCCATCCTGATAGATGATCTGGTGTTACAAGTGTCAGCCAGTCTCGGGGTGACATTCTATCCACAGGTTGAAGACGTTGATGCCGATCAGCTGATGCGCCAGGCCGATCAGGCGATGTATCAGGCCAAGCTATCGGGCAAAAATCGCTATTACTTCTTCGACACAGAACATGATCGCAGTATGCGTGGTCAGCGTGAAACACAGGGCCGTATTGCTGAGGCGTTGGTACAAAATGAATTCCAGCTTCACTATCAGCCAAAAGTGAATATGCGCAGCGGTCAGGTCGTAGGTATGGAAGCTTTGATTCGCTGGAATCATCCTGATGAGGGGCAGTTACAGCCCGCAGACTTTTTACCCGTGATCGAAGATCAGCCTGTTGCCGTTGATCTGGGTGAATGGGTGATAGAGCAGGCTCTGCAGCAAATCGAAAGCTGGAATAACGCTGGGCTGGATATACCCGTCAGTGTGAATATTGGTGGTTTGCAGCTCCAGCAGGCCGATTTCGTGCAGCGATTGCAAGCCATGTTGGCTGCGCATTCGAATGTACGTCCCGAAAGCTTG
>NZ_JBFGYC010000286.1:0-5074 GCF_041587635.1 Pontibacterium sp.
ATCCAGTGGATCGTAAAGCTGCTCCTCTAAAGTGAACAGCATTGCCGCAATGCGGGGCTTTTTTGTGGCTGGGTGTTATCGCAGCTTGACTGCTTGCGTGAACGACCTACTTCGCAACGATCGGCGACAGTCCATTTTTCTCAGCGTATGCCTGCAGTTTGCCGTTCGCTTTCATCGCTGCAACAAAGCGGTTTACCTCCGACAGCCATACGGCGTCACCCTTTGGCACGGCATAGGCATAAGGTGTTGGTGCCAGTGGCGTTTCAGGAATAAGCAGTTGAGCCCAGCGAGTGAGTGCGGCCATGCGTTTACCGTAAGGGTAATCCGTCATAAACACGTCGGCGCGACCGCTTTGTACTTCCTGTTCACGTGCTTTGAAGCTATCCACAACGCTTAGCTCAGCCTGCTGGAGATAGTTGCGCATGACTGGTTCCATATACGTCCCTTTCTGCACAACGATGATGTTCCCCGGCTGGTCAATGTCGTCCCAGGTTTTTATGTGCGAGTTGGATTTCATGCTGATCGCGTAGATCCCACTTGCCAGATGCGGCTCGGAAAAATCCATATGGGGTTTACGGCTGTCACGTACACCAACACCGTGCATTGCAATATCACAGGCGTCGTTGCTCATGTTTTTTACCAAGGCGCCAAATGAGCTTTCAACAAAGGTGAGCTTTACATCGAGCCTTTCAGCGAATGCCTTTGCCATGTCGATATCGATTCCTTCCAACGACATGGTGCGAGGATTGCGGTAGCTGATAGCAAAGTAATCGGGCCATATACAGACTTTCAATTCGCCACGGGCTTTTATCTGATCAAGTCGGGAGTCTGCATACAACGGCTGTCCTAGCAGGCTGACGGTTAGAGCTAAATAAATTAATCGTTGTACAACATATTTCATGGTGGTGTCCTGACTCAACGATGGGGAGGTTGTGGGTTATTACTATCATGAAGCTTTTGTAGTGAGCTACTGTGAGTTGGTGAAAAACCGCGATATTTTGTACTCACTTGAGTTGGGCCAAGGTTTTATCGGGACGGATAGACTTATAGCTTAGGGGGTTGGCATGAATTTTTGAGTGCGTAACGCCGTTGTCTCAGTATAATCCGTCAAGTTGGCTGTGGTTTATTGCAGATATTCCGGACTGACGCACTTTCTCTATTGAGCTGTATTGATGATGCAAAGCCCTCGTGACCTGAACATAGGTATCAGCAAAAAGCCCTTTATTGCTTGGGTCGGGGTCATTGCGCTTGCCGTCTTGCTGTTGTTTACGGCGGTGCTCTGGTTTAGCTTCAGTCAGGCCGTGCAGTCACGCAATGCGGAGGCTGATCTTTATAGCCGCATGGTTGAGGGATCAATTACCCGCACGATCGAATCGATGGAAGTCAGTCTGATCTCCATTGTGAACGAAATCTCCAATACCGATGATCATGCTGATGCGCAAAGCCATGTAGAGCATCGGGTTAAACAGATACTCGGCTTTGCGCCTCATATCCGTCAACTCACTGTGGTGAAAGGTGATGACGTCTGGATTGATTCTGCTGGCCGTACATCGGGACAACTGAATTTATCACTGATCGGATTCGATGATCAGCAGAACAATCAGTTTGCGTCGGGGTTAAAAATTGGTAAACCACTTCATGGGCGTTTTTTGCCCATGCTTGGGAAACCCGAGCCGGGACGTAACCGCAGCCTGATCCCTTTTGGTCTGGATTATATCGACCCTCAATCCGGAGACCGCTATCAGGTTGTTGCGGCGTTTAACCCCGGCTATCTGCAGCATTATATATCCGAGCTGCAACTCGCAATGAGTGACAATGTATATCTGGTGAACTTCGTTGCTGATGCTTTGCTGGTTCACGGTGAATACTCCCCCTATAGGAAGATAGTAACGTCGTTACTAAGCCAGTTAGTCCTTGAAGGTCAGGACGAACGCTCGCAGCTGGTTCAGGAGGGTTACCTGCCGCAGAGCTACACCGCTGTTAGGTTGTCTGAAAAGTACCCGCTCGCTATTGCTGTGAATATAGATCATTACAGTACCTTCAGAATCTGGCAGCAGGATAACTCTGCGTTGTTCTGGGGGCTTTTGTTAGCTGGGCTGGTGATTCTCACTTCTGCGGTTATGTTGGTCTATAGCTACCGTAAATCCCTGATGATGCGAGAGCAGCTACATTTGCTATCTGCGGCGATTCAGCAGTCGTCGATTGCCACCGTAATCACGAATGAAAACCGGCAAATCCAATACGTAAATAAGGCGTTCACGGATTTGTTCGGATATCAGATGGCAGAGTTGCTGGGTAAGACACCGGTCGTTCTACAGTCTGAACATACGGATCAGTCAGTGTATGAGGCACTGGATGAAAAACTGCGGGATGCTGAGCCATGGCAGGGCGAGTTCGTCAATCGGGATAAAAATGGCAACCTGATTACGGTGGAGTCCAATATCTTCCCCGTGCAACATCTGCACGGCCAGGATACGCATTTCATCTGTATGCTCAGTGATATTCGCGAACGTAAGGATGCGGAAGAACACATCCGTTTGCTATCGCGGGTGGTGGAGCACAGCCCAACGATTGTGGTGATCACCGATCCGGACGGGAATATCGAATATGTTAACCCCATGTTTGAAGAGGTTACGGGATACAGTCTGGATGAGGTATTGGGGGAGAATCCACGTTTTCTAAAGTCCGGTGAAACGGATCAGGATGAGTATGAGCAGCTGTGGGAAACCATCTCTTCAGGCGGTGTTTGGGTGGGTGAACTGCACAACAAGCGTAAGGATGGCAGCCTCTATTGGGAGCGTGCCAATATCGGCTCGATTAAGGATGATCAGGGCAACATCGTCCATTATGTGGCGATTAAAGAGATCATTACCCAGCTAAAGGAAGACGAGAAACAGCTGCGCCTGGCATCGGCGGTCTTTCAGACCGCGGCGGAAGCGATCATGGTGACGGATGCGGACAACCGTATACAGATGGTGAACCCGTCATTCAGTCAGATTACCGGTTTTGATGAAGAAGATGTACTGGGGCATGACCCGGGTATTCTCAAATCGGGTAAACACACGATCCATTTCTACCAAAATATCCGCAGTTCTCTGGCTCAGAGAGGGTTCTGGGAAGGTGAAATCTGGAATAAGCGTAAAAATGGTGAGGTGTATCCTAAATGGCTGACCATTTCGACGATGCGCGATGCACAGGGAGATGTAGAGGGGTATGTTTCACTCTTTAACGATATTACCCAACGCAAGAAAAACGAAGAGCTGATTCTGCAGCAAGCTAACTTTGATACATTAACCGGTTTGCCAAATCGTAATTTGTTTGCAGATCGCCTGTCCCAGGCGTTATCACGCGCCAATCGTATTAACGCCCAGGGCGCGCTGCTATTTGTGGACCTGGACCGCTTTAAATTGGTCAACGATACCCTTGGACACTCGGCAGGTGACAAATTACTGAAGGAAACATCCGAACGACTCAAAGTTTGTTTGCGGAGCAGTGATACCGCTGCACGTTTGGGTGGTGATGAGTTTGCAATCATCCTTCCTGATATCACGGATCCGTATGTGGTGAAGAGTGTTGCTCAAAAAATTCTGGAGAGCCTGTCGCAACCCTATCTGATCGATAATCATGAGGCGTTTGTCTCTGGCAGTATCGGAATCACGATCTACCCGGATGATGGCCAGGATGCTGAACATTTGGTGCGTAATGCGGACAGTGCGATGTATAAAGCGAAAGAGCATGGCCGTAATACCTATCAGTTCTACACGGCAGAGATGAACGATGCCGCCTTACACAAACGCGAACTGGAAAACTCGCTTCATCAGGCGCTACGAGAGCAGGAATTTACGCTGCATTATCAACCGATCTGGAATATCCACAGTGGTGCGCTGGAAGCTGTAGAAGCATTAATTCGATGGCAGCATCCGGTGCATGGTCTGATTTCACCGTCTGACTTTATCCCGGTCGCAGAAGAGGTGGGTTTAATCAGCAAGATTGGCGCTTGGGTGATGGAGGAGGCGTGTTGGTTCGGAGCCTCGCTGTATCAGTATTGTGATACACCTCCAAAGATCAGCGTGAATGTTTCCAGTCGACAGATCCAGCGCCTGGATGTGGCAGAACTGACTGAGTCTGTATTACAGATGACCGGGATGACTGGTGATCGGCTGATTGTCGAGATCACCGAAAGTATCCTGATCGCAGACGAGCAAAAAACACATCAGCAATTAGAACGATTGCGGGATATGGGTATTGATATCGCAATCGATGATTTCGGTACAGGCTACTCGTCGCTGAGTTATCTGAAGAAATATCCGATTAGTCGTCTGAAAATTGATCGCTCCTTTGTAAATGACCTGGCCCATGATGCTGAAGATCGCGCGTTGGTGAGCGGTATTATCTCACTGGCCAGTTCACTGTCATTGAAGGTGATCGCTGAAGGGGTTGAAACTCGGGAGCAGGTTGAGCTGATCCGGGAGATGGGCTGTCACTCAATTCAGGGGTTCTACTTTGATCAACCGTTGGAAGGCCCGGCGCTGGTGGCCTTGCTGGAGAAACAACCGGTCCCTGATGCGAGTCCGGTCAACTGATATTGATGACCTCTCTGCAACAGAGTGTTCGTTAACTTATTAACCAACCATCTGGTATAGTGGCCCTTATATCGGCCAGATCTATCTGCATCCGATGTCTCCTCTCTGTCATCCTTGTATGGCTAGCCGAACAACCCTATTTCAAGACACCTGAATGCCAGAACATTACGCACAAAAGCCGTCCGCCCGTTGGTTGGCGTTAGTGAGCATCTGTATTGCCACTTTTTTGATTCCACAGTCGATGTCAGCCGTGAATATGGCCCTGCCTGCGATAGCGGAAGATCTGCAGGCGGATGCCGTGCTGGTTAGTTGGTTACCGACGGCGAATATCTGGGGCAGTATTATTCTGATGCTTCCGGCCGGGCGGATCGCGGATATGATCGGTCGTAAGCAGGTGTACCTGGCAGGCGTACTGTTTTTCTCACTGTCGTCGTTGATGGCGTTGGTTGTTGAGAGTATCGAGTGGCTATTGATCGCGCGGGTATTGCAAG
>NZ_JBFGYC010000287.1:0-5069 GCF_041587635.1 Pontibacterium sp.
CAGAAATACTGGTCAACCATATGGATCCGGCACGGTTTGTTGTGGATGTGGTTGATATCGCAGAAGATGATGCGTTGATGGAAAAGTACGCCGTACGCATCCCTGTATTAGTCGATGAAGTGTCGGGTCGGGAGCTGGATTGGCCATTCAATCAGGCGCAATTAGGTGAATTTATTGCCGGATTACCTGCCGATATTGGTTAGTATGCTGGGTGTTGAGATCGGTCCCGGCAGTGGCTGCCGGGATTGCCTCAGAGATTAAAAAAGCGCTGGGTGTTTGCCAACGTTTCTGCACTGAGTTGCTCTTCTGGCTTATCCAATAACGTCGCGACCTTTCGGGCAATGTGCGGCAGGTGATAAGGTTCATTGCGACGGGATTTAGGTTTGGGTTTTATATCCCGTGGTAGTAAATAGGGCGCGTCTGTTTCCAGCATCAGTCGTTCAGGAGGAATATCCTTCAAGAGCGGATGAAGGTGAGTACCGCGACGTTCATCGCAAATCCATCCTGTAATTCCAATATGCAGATCCAAATCCAGGTACCCGTACAGGGCGTCTTTTTCTCCGGTAAAGCAGTGTGCTACTGCATTGCTGATTTGATCCCGATAAGACTTCAGCATCTCGAATTGTGTCTTAAAGGCGTCTCGTTCGTGCAGAAAAAGGGGGAGCCCTGACTCAGCGGCAAGCTCCAGTTGTACTTCAAACGCTTTGATCTGTTGCTCTGGCGTAGAAAAGTTTCGATTGAAGTCTAAACCTGTTTCACCCACTGCAACTACGCAAGGTTCTTTATAAAGATCTCGTAGGGTGTTCGCTGTGGCCGTAGAAAAGCTTTTGGCATCATGGGGATGCACACCGGCAGTGCAGCAAAGCAACTCGCTATATTGCTGGCAAAGCTGAACGGCTTGCTCGCTTTCCGCGATGGAGGTGCCTGTAACGACCATTTTTCCGACACCCTGAGCGACTGCGCGTTCAAGCACGGCCTCTATGTCATTTCGAAAAGAGGAGTCGGTTAGATTGAGGCCGATATCGATCCATTGCGTTTGCATCGGTGGTAGATCCGGTTGCTGGCTAAAGTCGGGCGGGATTATACGGAGGCCAGCCGGAGCTGACCACACCGTCATAGGGATTTGGGTTTTTCAGCTTTGGCATTGAGTGCTAATAGTTTTTCTTCATGTTCGCTAAGTAAGCTGCCGCTGCGGCCGGACATGCGGTCGTATATCACCCGGAAAGCCAGTACATTCTGAACATACCGACGCGTTTCTTTAAACGGAATTGTTTCAATCCAGATGTCGAGTGGTAGGTGGCCCCGGTCACTGAGCCATTTTTTAACCCGATGTGGGCCCGCGTTGTACGCTGCTGTTGCATACGCTTTGTTATTGCCGAACAGGTTATACATCTCTCCCAGATAGGCCGTCCCTAAGGCAATGTTGACCTGCGGTTGGTTTAGCTGGCTCTGACGTTTGTAGGATATTTTGTGTTTCTTCGCGGTAAGCTTGGCAGTCCCGGGCATCAGTTGCATCAGGCCTCGGGCACCAGCATGCGAACGGGCGTTTTTGAGAAACGCGCTTTCCTGTCGCGCGATTGCTAGTGGCCATGTCAGGTCAATCTTGCGCAGCTCCGCGTTTTGCTCGAACAGCTTTTTATGGGGGGCGGGGAAGCGAATCATCAGTTCATCCCATTCTCGAGTTGAGATCGCAGCGTTGATCGCCCGATTGTGCCAGCCCCAGCTAAGCGCAAGATAACCTGCCATTAATTTCTGGTCTTTGGTCAGGTTTTTCTCTACACGTCGCCATTCACGGTTCGCATCTACAATTCTGTTCAGCAGAAACAGTTCTCGTGCCCGAATGAGACCGGGAATTGCTTCCAGTGTTGCCAATGCAGGTTTTTGCAGTGGAATGGTTTGTTTGTTCAGCGCAAAGGGCTGGTTGTTAAGCTCCGCAGCAAGAAACCCATAAAAGCTGCGTTCTTGTGACAGTGTGCTCAGGGGCTGCTTTAGCGGCGCCTTTAGGCTGAGTTGGCGATTGGCTATCGTGTTCCAGTAAAGCCAGCGATCAGATTTTTGTTTGGCATCTGGAAGCTGAAGGATGTATCGATTAACGGACTTCCAGTCTTGTTTGCTCAGGGCGACCCGGATGCGCCATTCGGTGACCTCCTCAATTTTGAAGAAGGGATCCAGTTTCTGAATAAGGGGTTCAGCCTTCGCATCGAAGTTAGCCGCCAAGCGCAGTGCGAGTGTGCGATTGAGCTTATCAACGTAACTCTGCTCAGTTTTTGCCAGTGTCTTGCGTTGTTTTAGCCATGAGTTAGTGGCTGCAACGCGATCTTTTCGTGACCAGCTTTTATAAGCGTACTGGAAAGTCACCGCCCGTGCTTCTCCGGACAGTTGCTTTGATGTCAGAGTGTCAGCGAGAGGGGGAGCTTGGCGAACTTTCCAGAACAGCTCGATTTGCTTTTTTTGGACGGGATTGGTCACTGAGCGTGCAATGTAGCGTGCGAGCGTGACGTTACCCTTACCAACAGCCATCCAGAAACGGGTTGATGCCATATCGGATGTTGGTTGTCCTGTTTTCTTCCACGCATCAAACAGGGGGTTGCAGTCGTCTTTCTGGGAATGACCAACGAGCCATAGCTTTTTTGCTGCTTTCAGCGCTACGTTCTTTTCACCGCTGTTCAGGCGGGCGACTTGCAACCGACAATTGTACAAGTCGTTGTATACCGGTTTTTGGGCGTAGGCTGTTTTGTAGTCTTTCCAGCGTTTGTTTTTGAATAGGTGTGACAACCATGCGCGATTTAACCGATAGGCCAGGGGCGTGTCTGAATACTGTTTGGTAAACGCAGCGATTTGCCCTTGATTGGCCTTACTTAGCTGTTTTTGAAGTAATTCGAACTCAAGGTAGGGATAAAGCGGGTAATCGGCCAGCACGCCTTTTTGTTGATCCAGCGTGGTGAGTGTGCCCATCTTGATGAGCTTGTGACTGGCGAGAAACTGGGTGCGTTGTTGATCGATTGTAACCGCCTGACTCGCCTGACTGGTGACAAGCAGGGAAAGGCACAGAGCCAATGTTCGCATTAGGGCTTCCTTATGCTGCAGTGTGGTCCGCATGACGTATTGAGTATAACCACATCCGGATATATTGCGGTGTAATCCGGCACTCCTGATATTAAACCCGCTGATTGCCCAGCCAGTCTTAGTGTTTGCTCAGCCTGAATAGTTCAGATGATGGGCCGAGCCACTATGCCTTTATACGGCAGGGAGGCTATGTTTTTAAATCATTTTTTCACTGAATGAGTGTATTTCAAGTAGAATGTGCGCTCTTAAGAAAAGTAGACCAGAGAGTACTATGCCCCTTATTCGTCTCGATAAAGTTTCTGTAGCCTTCGGTGCAAAACCGCTGATGGATCAAATCGACTTTCAGATTGATCCCGGTGAGCGTGTGGCGTTGGTTGGATTGAACGGCGCAGGCAAATCTACATTGCTCAAAGTCATTGGCAGTCATCAGAGTACGGATAGTGGTGAATTCTGGTGTGATCCTGCATGCCGAATTGCTGAACTGCCACAGGCGATGCCTGCTGCGGACGAGCGTACCGTACGTCAGGTGGTTAGTGCAGGACTGGCTGATATCGTTCGCTTGCGTGAAGCATACGATGAACTGGCGTCGCAGGCTGACGGTGCCGATCTCGCGAAGTTGGAAGTGCTGCAGCATCAGATCGAAGCGAGAGACGGTTGGCACCTGGAGCAGCGTGTTCAGAAGATTCTGGAACGTCTGGATCTTCCGGGTGAAAAGTTGATGTCTCAGCTGTCGGGTGGCTGGCGTCGTCGCGCAGCGCTGGGTGCCGCATTGGTTCAGGAGCCCCAGCTACTTTTGCTGGATGAGCCTACCAACCATCTGGATATCGAGACCATCGAGTGGCTTGAGCAGCAGCTCATGGCGTTTACCGGCGGTTTGCTGTTTATTTCGCATGACCGCGCATTAGTCGAGAAGTTATCGACACGCATCGTTGAGTTGGATCGTGGGCAGCTCACGTCGTTCCCGGGCTCGTACACCACCTCCCTTGAGCAGACGGAGAAACTGCTGGAGGAGGAAGAGCGCCACAATGCATTGTTTGATAAACGTTTAGCGCAAGAGGAAACCTGGATTCGTCAGGGTATCAAAGCGCGTCGAACCCGCAATGAAGGACGTGTGCGTGCGCTCAAAGCGATGCGTAATGAGCGTTCAGACCGACGTAATCGTCAGGGCAAAGCAAACTTCAATCTTGAAGAAGCGAAGAAGAGCGGCAAAATTGTTGCCGAGCTGACGGGTGTATCGCATGCATACGATGGCCGCAGTCTAATTTCTAATCTGGATTTTATGCTGCAACGTGGCGACCGTGTAGGGCTGATTGGGCCAAATGGCGCGGGCAAGAGTACATTGCTCAATATTTTGTTGGGCAAACTTGAACCTGAGCATGGAACCGTGCGTGTTGGGACGAATCTGAAGGTTGCGTATTTCGATCAGTTACGTAGCCAGCTTGATATGGAAAAAAGCGTGATGGATAACATCGCGCAAGGTCGTGAAAGCATCGAGCTGAATGGGCGTAAGCGTCATCTGATCAGTTACTTGGGTGATTTCTTGTTTGCGCCTGAGCGTGCGCGAACACCGGTTAAAGCACTTTCCGGTGGCGAGTGTAACCGTGTCATGCTGGCTAAGCTGTTTAGTCAGCCTGCGAACATTCTGGTGCTCGATGAGCCTACCAACGATCTGGATATCGAAACGCTGGAGCTGTTGGAGGAGATTCTGCTCGATTTTGACGGTACTGTTTTGCTTGTGAGTCATGACCGGTCGTTCCTCGACAATGTTGTCACCAGCACGCTTGCATTCGAGGGCAATGGTCAGGTGCGGGAATATGTCGGTGGATACAATGATTGGTTACGCCAGCGACCTGAGCAAAATGAGGTTTCGAAAGGGAAGCCGCAGGCTAAGGCTGCGGACAACAAACCTGATGTGGCGGCTATTCCAGAGCCTGCGGTAAAAGCCAAGAAAAAGCTCAGCTACAAACTGCAGCGGGAACTCGACGGCTTGCCGGCATTAATGG
>NZ_JBFGYC010000288.1:0-5064 GCF_041587635.1 Pontibacterium sp.
CATTGCCAAGCACCTAATTAGTACCCTAGTGGTATGAGAGAGAACCCCAGTTGCGATGCAGCTGGGGTTTTTTCGTTATGGGCCGAAGATCAAAACGCTGATGCCGGACGCCCACTATCTCCTCTGTCCTCTGAGTTATCTCCTCCGGACTTGCACGGTACGCTCCCACCTTATTGTAGGGTTGTCTTCAGGCAACCCGGCAGGCGCCAGCGTGCCGTCTGATACTCACCTGGCGTGCGAGCAGGCACTATTAACGCTTCTTCGAAGCGTGGGTCGCCTAAAGACGACCCTACCGGCCTGATGACCAACTATCGATCGGTTACAACAGGCCCCACAAAGTGTCGAATACGATCTTCTGAGCCGCTGCCACCTCGGCTGAATCGATTACAACGGCGGTAGGGTAGTTCTCTGAAGCCAGAGAGATGATGGCACACTTCGGGGGGTAAACGGCGATATACGCGGCATCAACGGGGCCTTCGGTGCGGATCCACTTACGTTCTGATAACTCGGCGTCTTCACCCCCTTCTCCGATCGCAATAACACGCACCCCAATACCTTTTTGAATACGTTGGTTTGTGAAGTTCGGAAAGGGTCTGTAGAGGTGCGGTCGGATCGGTTTGGAGGAGAACACGCAGTACTCTCTCTGTTGCTGGCTCGAGACTGTGTTCAATATATCCTTGAGTACCAACTCGATGCCTGCATCCCCTTCATAAAACTGTACGTTTGCCGCGCTGAAATCAGGGCGAAGGTGATTCAGGTCAGGAATAACTCTGCTTTTGAGTTGTTCGATCGCACTGTCTAACGATTGTCTTTTTTCCTCTGCCATTTGTAATAGGACGTCGGGATCTCGTGGTGCGAAATAGCGACGCTTCCCTTTGGGGAGGTACGTGACAATACCTTTAAGTTGCATCTCCTTTAGACATTCGTAGGCCGTACCACGGTTAATACCGGCTTGCTCAGCGATATTGCGAATCGAGCTGGGGCCCAATGTGAGGAGGGTACGGTAGAGGATCACTTCCCGATGCGAGAGGCCTAACTGTTCAAAAATTTTATCATTCATTTTGTCAATTTTTGTATGACAACCTGTATTGCAATCAGTGTGGATTAATTTAAAGTGCAATCAATCTTAGATACAAGTACTTATTTCTAATTGGGTCTGCGGACCAAGGAACATTTCTTACTCATGTCAGTTGATGTCGTTATTCTAGCTGCCGGCCAGGGCAGCCGTATGAAGTCTGCTTTACCCAAGGTTTTACATTCAGTGGGCGGTAAAGCGATGGTGCAGCATGTGATCGATAATGCCAGCAGTCTGGAAGACGCTGCGATCCATGTTGTCATTGGCCACGGTGCCGAAAAGGTACGTGAAACGCTTGCTACTCAACCGGTTCAGTTTGCGCTTCAGGAGCAGCAGCTGGGTACTGGCCATGCAGTGGCACAGGCGATGCCCAATGTATCAGCTGATAGCACGGTGTTGGTGCTGTACGGTGATGTGCCACTGACAAGCGCTGTTACGATGCAGGAATTGGTTGAGATTGCAGAATCTGGAGATTTTGGCTTGTTAACGGTGGACCTTCAGGACCCTACCGGTTACGGCCGTATCGTCCGTGATGATGCGGATAATGTGATCGCCATTGTTGAACATAAAGATGCTAGTGATGCTCAGCGTGAAATTCGCGAAGTGAACACGGGGATTCTTGCGGTATCGGCCAGTAAGTTAAATGACTGGCTGCCTCAATTGTCTTCTGAGAATGTTCAGGGTGAGTACTATCTGACGGATATTATCGCTATGGCCGCCAGTCAGGGCTTAGCGATTAAGGCGATCCAGCCGAATACAGAACAGGAAGTGCAGGGTGTTAACAACCGTGTACAGCTGGCTGAACTGGAACGCTGGCACCAACTGCGCAACGCTGAGACATTGATGCTCAATGGTGCAACATTGGCCGATCCTGCTCGCGTTGATTTAAGAGGCACTGTCACACAAGGCAACGATATCTGGATTGATGTGAACGTCGTACTGGAAGGTGACGTATATATCGGTAATAACGTCCGTATCGAGTCGAATTGCGTTATCCGTAACAGTCGCATCGGTGATGGTACGGTGATCAAAGCGAACTCCCATCTTGAGAACGCTGTTGTCGCCGAGAACTGTGACGTAGGTCCTTACGCACGCTTGCGTCCGGGGACTGAACTGGCGAACAAAGCCAAGGTTGGTAACTTTGTAGAGACCAAAAAAGCGCTGATCGGCGAAGGCTCTAAAGTGAACCATCTGACCTATGTTGGCGATGCTAAGCTCGGTAAAAACGTAAACGTAGGCGCGGGTACGATTACCTGCAACTACGATGGTGTGAACAAATCACTGACCGAAATCGGAGATGGTGCTTTTATTGGTTCTAACAGCTCTCTGGTCGCGCCAGTCAGTGTAGGCGCGGGTGCGACAGTAGGCGCAGGTTCAACCATCACTAAAGCGGTAGACGACGACCAGCTGGCAGTAGCTCGTGGAAAACAAATCAACCTGAGCAACTGGCAGCGTCCGGTTAAAAAGAGCTAAGGAGTAGGCATCTATGTGTGGCATCGTTGGCGCTGTAGCAGCGCGTCCAATTTCTGAAATATTGCTCGAAGGTCTGCGCCGTCTGGAATATCGCGGTTACGATTCTGCTGGCATGGCTGTCTGGAACGGCGAAATGATCGACCGTCGTCGTCGTACCGGTAAAGTTCAATCGCTGGCGGATGCACTTGCCGAACAGCCTTTGCCGGGGAGCTTAGGTATCGCTCATACGCGTTGGGCAACGCATGGCAAACCGCTAGAGAAAAATGCCCATCCGCACATGTCGACGGAGCGTGTAGCTGTCGTACACAACGGCATCATCGAGAACTTCGAAGTCCTGAAACGTGAGTTAATCGATAAAGGGTTCGAGTTTAGTTCTGATACGGATACTGAAGTCATCGCTCACCTGATTAATGATCAGCTGAATGAGGGGGCAGAACTGCTGGATGCGGTTCGCAACAGTGTTGCGCGTCTGGAAGGTGCTTTTGCGCTGGGTGTGGTCGAAAAAAATCATCCTGATCGTCTGATAGCTGCGCGCCAGGGCAGCCCGCTGGTGATCGGTGTCGGTATTGGCGAGAACTTTATTGCATCCGATCAACTGGCGTTGTTACCGGTTACTGACCGCTTTATCTTTTTGGACGAAGGTGACTTTGCGTGTCTGACGACAGACGATATTGCTATTTGGGATGCGAATGCACAGCCGGTAGAGCGAGACGTCCAACAATACGAACACAGTGTGTCTGCCGCTGATAAAGGCGAGTTCAAGCACTACATGCTGAAAGAGATCTATGAGCAGCCAACTGTTGTCAAAGCGACGATGGAAGGACGTCTGGCAAATGGCCGTTTATTGGAACAGGCTTTTGGTGCCGGTGCATCTGAAATTTTTGACCAGGTTAAGCAAGTACAAATTATCGCATGTGGTACCAGCTATCATGCCGGTTTAGTCGCGAAGTACTGGATCGAAGAGTTGGTTGGCATTCCGTGTCTGGTCGAAGTCGCCAGCGAGTTCCGCTACAGAACCGTTGTCTTGCCGGAAGGTACTTTATTCCTGAGTATCTCCCAGTCTGGTGAAACGGCTGATACATTGGCCGCTCTGCGTGAGGTTAAAGACAAAGTACTGGCCAGCCTGACGGTATGTAATGTGCCGGGCAGTTCACTGGTGCGTGAGTCTGATATCTGCTTGATGACCAATGCCGGGCCTGAGATTGGGGTCGCTTCAACCAAAGCGTTCACAACTCAGTTGGTGGCTCTGATGCTGACGACTCTGGCACTGGGGCGCCGTCATGGGCTGAGTGAAGAAAAGGAAGTTGAGATCGTATCCGCTCTGCAATCCTTACCCGAATTGCTGGAAGAATCTCTGGCGATGGCAGCGGATATTGAAGTAATGTCTGCGGCGTTTGCTGAAAAGCAGCACAGCTTGTTCCTGGGACGCGGCCCGTTGTATCCCGTAGCGATGGAGGGGGCTCTGAAGTTGAAAGAGATCTCATACATCCATGCGGAGTCTTATCCTGCTGGTGAGCTGAAACACGGCCCTCTGGCACTGGTCGATAAGGATATGCCAGTTGTGACGGTGGCACCTAAAAATGGCATGCTGGATAAACTCAAAGCCAATCTGCAGGAAGTACAGGCGCGTGGCGGAGAGCTGTTTGTGTTTGCCGGTGACAGCAATGACTTGAAAAAGGAAGAGGGCGTTCAGGTACTTCAGGTGCCCGAGGTTCCCGCGATTCTGGAAGCCATTGTCTACACCATACCGTTACAGCTACTTTCCTACTATGTGGCTGTATTGAAAGGTACGGATGTGGATCAGCCGCGTAACTTGGCTAAATCGGTTACTGTCGAATAATCTGAGTAGCCTTTGGACTTTGTGTTGTTGAGCAACAATAGTTTTTGACACAAAACAATATAATTTGACACAAAACAATATATTTTGACACTTGGGGCCCCCGCTCTATACTTTCGATAAGTAGTAGACTATTGGAGAGTGTAGTGAGGGGGCGTCGTTTCAAGACTCAAGCTGATATAGACCGTTATATTCAGCAAGGATATGGCCAAGGGGAGGGCGCGGACTACAAGCCGTGGCTTCGAGTTCAGGATGTGCCCTCGCATGGACGATCTAGGAAGGTTCCTGGTAGCAAGGTAGATCGTACACATCATTTTCTATCGGATCTTGAGTTTGCATATTTCCTAACTCTGGAATTCTCCGAACGTGTCATAGACATTCGTGAACAATATCCAATTCTCCCAGTCGATGAAGCAATGGATATTGCTGTCAGCCTAGGTATTAAATATCCCACCTACCCTGGAACCAAGGTTCCGTACGTACTGACTACAGACTTTTTAATCACTTATCTAGGCGATGATGGTTCAACGCATCAGGCGGCGAGAACAGTCAAATATACATCGGAGCTTTCACCCTCACGAGAGCTTGAACGGACGCTACAAAAACTAGAACTTGAACGTTGCTACTGGGCTAATAAAGGTGTCGATTGGCTGGTTGTTACAGACGATGCGATTGGACC
>NZ_JBFGYC010000289.1:0-5048 GCF_041587635.1 Pontibacterium sp.
CCCGGGCGGGCCGCGGCGGCGTCACGCGTCGGCCTCAGGAAAACAAGGTCTGTTTTCGTCTGGCATTAAGTGAATTGAGTACCTAAGAATGCGTATTGGAATCGTGTTACTGCTAACAACCCTAATCACGGGCTGTGAATTTCAGCAACAATTAAAAGAGATGTATGAAGAAACCCCAAATGTCGTCACCGGATGCCATATCGGCGATGCGCGGCTCAGTGGTCTTCTGTTTCAAGAACGCAGCTACCTGACAGCAAATGGGACTCTGCAACAGGAAATGCTTCACAACGCGATCAAGGCTAAGGACCACCCTCAAAGCGCACTGCTATTATCGCAACCAAAGTCCAGCGTCAGCGATCTGACAAAATCTCTACAATACTATAAACAGCAGGGTACCAATCCATCAAAGGAATGTCCGGGTGACCGCTACCTGCTACTCCGTCATGCTCAGACTAAGTTACTGCTACAAATAAATCAGTACAGCAGTAGCCTACGAAAAGAAAACCTAGAGCTGCGTAAAAAGATCGAAGCCCTGACTCAAATTGAACAGGAGATCAGCCGCGATCGGGAGATTGCCCAGTGAGTACTCACATTCTGCTTGTCGATGACGATACCTCGCTGCTTAAACTGCTCAGTTTACGCCTGACATCCAGCGGCTATCAGGTGACCTGTGCTGAAAGCGGCGCACAGGCCCTCACCCGCCTGGATGACAGCATTGACCTGGTGCTGACCGACCTGCGCATGGAGGGTATGGACGGCCTCGAACTGTTTGATCAGGTCCAGAAACGCCGCCCGGACCTGCCCGTGGTGATTATCACGGCCCATGGTTCAATTCCAGAAGCCGTGAAAGCGACTCAGGATGGTGTATTTGGTTTTCTGACTAAACCGATCGATCGTGAACAGCTGCTCGAAACCATAGAGTCAGCCCTCTCTGGCACTCCAGCCAGTCCGGCAGACTGGTGCAAAGAGATCGTCACGCGTAGCAGCAGCATGTCCGAGCTTCTAGCGCAGGCAGAGCGGGTAGCCCATTCTGCGGTCAGCGTTCTCGTCAGCGGCGCCAGCGGTAGTGGTAAGGAGTTGCTGGCACGTGCGATTCATAAAGCCAGCCCACGTCGCAACCATCCATTTGTAGCCATCAACTGTGGAGCCCTGCCCGAACAACTGCTGGAATCCGAACTTTTTGGACACGTAAAAGGCGCATTTACCGGTGCAGTCAGCCGCCATCAGGGCCTGTTTCAGGCCGCCAACGGAGGCACGCTCTTCCTCGATGAGATCGGCGATATGCCGATGCCCTTACAGGTTAAGTTGCTGCGTGTTTTACAGGAACGTCAGATTCGTCCCGTTGGTAGTACCGAATCAATTCCAGTCGATGTAAGAGTGATCTCCGCCACCC
The DNA here is from genome assembly GCF_041587635.1 of Pontibacterium sp. Taxonomy (NCBI): domain Bacteria; kingdom Pseudomonadati; phylum Pseudomonadota; class Gammaproteobacteria; order Oceanospirillales; family Oceanospirillaceae; genus Pontibacterium; species Pontibacterium sp. Next base: position 1,394 of record NZ_JBFGYC010000289.1, read on the forward strand.
ACCGCGATCTGGATAAGGCGATGCAGGAAAACGACTTTCGTGAAGACCTGTACTACCGTCTGAACGTAGTAAACCTGCATCTTCCACCGCTGCGCGAACGTCCGGAAGATATTCCGTTACTGGCGCGCTACTTCGTCGAACGCGCGGCAGACCGCCATAACAGTAAAGTTAAAGGCCTCTCTCCTGCAGCATTAACCCTACTCGCCCAGATGGCTTGGCCGGGTAACGTGCGTCAACTGGAAAACATCATCGAACAGGTGACCGCACTCAGCACCACGCCGATCATCTCTGAAGGGGCTATTGCTCAGGCTCTTTCCAACCAGGATCACGTGCTGCCGACCTTCAACGACGCCCGCGCCGAGTTTGAACAACGGTACCTGACCAAAGTGATGCAGATTACCGAAGGCAATGCCAGCCAGGCAGCTCGTATTGCAGGACGAAACCGCACGGATTTCTACAAGCTGCTGAACAAGTACGACCTGGAGCCCGCGAAATTTAAGCCCGATAACGGAAAGCTAAAAGCGAGTTAGTGCACAGGACTCCTTCCATGAATCATATTGTCTGAAAGACTCTTTAAGCACTGTGATAAAAGGGATGCTCTCAGGAATGCGAAGTCATCCTTTAGAACACCCGACTACTTACTCTCCCCGTCCAATCGGCGCTAATACAGCGCCAGTCAGCCTCATCAAGTCAGCGGCCGCCATTTCGATTTCCAGCCCTCGACGGCCAGCACTCATACAGATGCTGTCATACCTTTCAGCGCTGTTATCAAGCACCATAGGCAGACGTTTTTTCTGTCCCAGCGGGCTGATGCCACCGACTACATAACCGGTCGCACGTTCAGCATCGGTTGGATTGGCCATTGCGACTTTTTTTGCTTTCAACGCGCTGGCCATCGCTTTTAAGTCCAGTTGGCCAGATACCGGCACAACGGCCACGGCCAGCTTACGATTATCACCGTTCATCGCGACCAATAGCGTTTTAAAGACCCGACCATACTCCAGCCCCAGTGCTTCAGCCGCTTCCTCACCGTAGGACGCCGCCGCAGGATCATGGCTGTACTCATGGATGTTGTATTTAACCTTGCCCTTTTTTGCCGCGTTGATTGCCGGTGTCATTGTTAGCTCCTTATACAGCAGAGCGGCCATTATAGGCCGCTCTGTATCAATCCTCTAATCACCACGGAATCTGGTCTTACCATGCAATCAGCTGTTTTATTCGCGCATTCCACGTCCGACGAAGACATCAGCAATATCGATGACATCAATAATCGTCCCTTCCCCCCGGCTCATGCGGATCACTTTGTCCTGTATACGTATGATCTCTTCCGTCGCTGCGTCGTAAGGCAAGCGTTCTGCCAGGCGTTCTGGAACCGGATGCGCATAGGTTCGCATTTCGCGGTCCACAACCTCACCACGTTCCAGCTTTCGCTGCCAACCCGGCGGTAATTCGCCACCACGATCCAGCTTTTTCTGTAGACCCGGCGGCAGATCTTTTACCTTTCCACCTTTATGACCGTGCCCGACACCCTCTTCGGCATAATAGTCACGAATCACATCGTGCTCATGCGCTGAAAAATACTGCTTTTTATCCGACGTTCTATACTTTTTATCGGCTTTATCAGGCTTAGTTTTCTCTTCAGATTTCGCCTTTCCTTTGGCTTTTTTCATCTCTTTTGATTGTTGTTTCTCGTGTTTATCATTACCTGCCCATTCGGGCTTTCCCGCTAAAGCGGGGCTAGAAGCCAACGCTACACAGATCAATCCAATCAATACACGCATATTTATCTACCTGTCGATTTTGCTGATTTTTGCGCCCTCAATGGTGAGGTTGTACATCAGCCCTTTATTAGAAAAAATAAACCCGATAATAGGTTGCTGGGCGGTCTGGCTATCGATCTCGCCACCGGCACCAAATGTCGCCACTGCGACACTGCCATCCACACCAGCTTCCCAACCATCGCTGTATAGAAATTTGTTCATCGCTTTCTGTGTCATAAACAGGATGACCTCAGACTTCATCTGAGCACCGAACTGCAACCCCAGAGAGGCCGAAACCAGATTGTAATACCCTTGGGTTTTGCCACCTCGAAGCAACGCACCTTCGCCGTACTCCCCGCCAATACCAAATCCTGCTTTGATCACCTCAGGAAAGACTAATACCCCAACCGCGTTCTGAGTGAGACGTTTACCGGACGATGAGCTTTTGTATAACTGAGACAGGGCTTCCTGCACCTTGGCGTTAATCTCCTGCCGCGAGGCCGCCTGAGCACTTGGAATCATCAGCATAACGCTGAGCAATAACAAAAAAGTGAGCTGTAGTTTCCGTAACATCATCAATTCCCCTTCTCTGGGATAGTTGTGTGTTACCTACCTGTAACGAGCCTGTGACCGAAAGCCGCAAGACTGTACAACAGCCGATCAGAGGTGTCCTGAGATTCAGATTAGTGCGGGAATACAGTTCTGGCAAAAAGCGTACGATGATCGGAGTGGTATTGGCAAGAAAAGTTCAGGGTAAAGCCAGACCTGATCAAGTGACAAGGTATCACGATCAGGTATTTACAACGATGGTTCCTATTGGTTGGGTATCGCTGGCGCTCGCCCCAACCAACAGCATCAGGCTGACAAGGAGAGATGTTCGAAGGTGTTCATGTTCACCAGACACTGGGCATGGGTTTCAACATCAATTTCCTGAATCGGAAACTGCTTGTACCACTTAAATACCGCACGCTGCCCGGACGCAAGCGTCTCATTGAGGTTTGCATGGTATTGCAGAGGGATAACCGCATGCAAAAATTGCGGCCGTCCAGCCGCACGCAGCAAAGTAATAGCATCGGGCTGTTGCCGCGCTTTATTGATCAGCAGAGCAATCAACTCCTGACTGATCAGGGGCGTGTCACAGGGCAGCACCAGTAGATGACTGTGCTGAGTGCTTAGTTGATTCATTGCGGCCTGTACACCCGCCAACGGCCCCACAAACCCTTGGGTATCATCGGTCACCGTCTGCTCACCAAACCCGGCATACACAGACTGATTTCGATTACAGCTGATCACCAGTGCATCCACCAGCGGCCGCACTTTTTCCAGCGTCCAGCTGATCATCGGATCTTGCTTGAAGGGCACGAGCCCTTTGTCTTCACCGCCCATACGACTGCCCTGCCCACCGGCAAGAATCACCGCAGCGACTGAGGTTACAGGTTTCAGATCAGATGATTTCATCACGCGGTCTCCGTGTCGTATCCGGGTTAGGCCAACAGGCCTTTAAACGGGATAAATTCAAGCTGATCGCCCTTTGCAACCGCCTGCTCGGAAGGGATAACTAACAAGCCATCGGCCATCACTGAAGAGCTAAGTACGCCGGAGCTTTGACTGTGTGCAGGCGCCGCACTCAGCTCCCCGTTGTCTACGCTGAGGGATGCACGCAGGAACTCCTCGCGTGCAACCACTTTCTTACGTTCGTAACCACTTTTCACCGAGAAGCGTTTTGGTAACACCTCACCACAACCCTGCATGGTACGAATGTACGGACGTGCCAACATCAGGAATGTCACCAGTACAGCACCGGGATTGCCCGGCAAGCCGATAAATGGAGTGTCTCCGACACGACCATAAGCCAGCGGTTTGCCCGGCTTGATCGCCAGACGCCAGAGCATCAG
>NZ_JBFGYC010000290.1:0-5045 GCF_041587635.1 Pontibacterium sp.
ATCCTTGAAAAACAATGGGTTGGGTTGTTTTTTGTGTTTTTGTTTATTGGTTTTTTTAAATTCTGGCATAGCCATTGCTCTATACCCAGTGACCTGAATCAGAAAAAAACATAACAGGGGGCGAAATGGCTGAGGTGATAAATCTGGATACCCGGTCGAGTGATCCGAGCAAACCAAAATTTGAACGGTTAACGAAATATGTACGGGTTCGCAGCCCTCAGGGTGCTCGATTCGTGGAGTTCGACTTCGCAATTGGTGATCCAAGTCTGTTCGTAGAGTTGATCATGCCGCAGGGCGCTTACGAGCACTTTTGCAACGTGAATGACGTGATTCATATGACCGATGAACAGATGGCAGCTGTAGATGCCGAGATGGAAAAGTGGCGTTACGGCGAAGACACCCTGATGTCGCACAACCACGACCATTTCGCATCCGAATAACAACAATCTGACTTAGCTGGGAAATGTCCGATGAGTATTGAAATCAAAACCGCGACGCTTGAGCCGGTACGTAACACCTTCGCGCATATTGAGCGCCGCTTTGGTGACAAGCCTGCAACGCGTTATCAGGAAGCGACCTACGACGTTCAGTCTGAGAAATATTTTCACTATCGCCCGCTGTGGCAGCCGGACATGGAGCTGAATGATCCGCGTCGTACGGCCCTTGTGATGGAAGACTGGTACGCGTTTAAAGATCCGCGTCAGTTTTACTACGGCGCTTATGTTCAACAGCGCGCGAAGATGCAGGAAGTTGCTGAGAGTAACTACGCCTTCTTTGAAAAACGTGATCTGAAGCGTTTGCTGGGTGATGACCTGCAGAAGAAAGTGATTCGTTACCTGGTCCCGCTGCGCCACTTCGAGCACACCGCCAACCTGAACAATATGTACGGTTCTTCACAGGGCTACGGCACGGCGATTACTCAGGCGCTGCTGTATGACGGCATGGATCGTCTGGGTATTGCTCAGTACCTGTCCCGTATTGGTTTGATCCTTGATGGCAACAGCGGTGATGCGCTGGGCGAAGCGAAAGCTTATTGGATGAGCGAAGAGATCTGGCAGGGCATGCGTGCACTGTGTGAAGAGACCACGGTCACCAAAGATTGGTTCGAATTGTTTGTTGCGCAGGATCTGATCCTGGACGGTTTGGTATACGACCTGATGTTTAACCAGTTCGACGCATGGTTGGCGGACAACGGTGGTCAGGACATCAGCATGCTGACTGAGTTCATGCAGCTGTGGAACAAAGACAACACCCGCTGGGTGGATGCTGTGATGAAAGTTGCAGTGGCTGAATCTGCGGAAAACAAAGCACTGCTGGAAGGTTGGGTTACTAACTGGAAAGAGAAAGCAGTGGCTGCACTGAAACCACTGGCAGAAGAGATGCTGGATGCAGAAGCGATGGATAAAGCCGTTGCTGCACTGGACAAACGTCTGACCAAAGCTGGCCTGTTCAAGTAAGGAGTTACGTAATGTCTAAGGTTTATATCGCGCTGCAAGATAACGACGAATCCCGCTACATCGTCGAAGCAATTGAAGAAGATAATCCGGATGTGACCGTGATTCACATGCCAGCGATGGTCCGCATCGAAAACGAAGGTCGTATGACTATCAACCGCGAAACGGTGGAAGAAAAAATGGGGCGTGACTGGGATGTGCAGGAACTGCACGTCAACCTGATCACCCTCGGCGGTAACGTTGAAGAAGACGACGATTCTCTGTCTCTGCACTGGAACGAATAAGAATAAGGTAACGAATCATGGCAGCTAAGAAACTCAATATTAAAGACAAATACCGTCTGCTGACCCGCGATCTGGACTGGGAATATTCCTACTCCGATCGTAAAGAAGCGTTCCCTTACGAAGATTTTGAAGGCATCAAAATCACCGATTGGTCCAAGTGGGAAGACCCGTTCCGCCTGACCATGGATACGTACTGGAAGTATCAGGCAGAGAAAGAGAAGAAACTGTACGCGATCTTTGACGCATTTGCGCAGAACAATGCGCACATGAACGTATCGGATCCGCGCTACGTGAACGCAATCAAAATCTTCCTGACCGGTGTATCTCCGCTGGAATATCAGGCGTATCAGGGCTTTGCCCACACCGGTCGTCAGTTTGGTGGTGTTGGTGCACGTGTTGCGTGTCAGATGCAGTCACTGGATGAGCTGCGTCACGTGCAGACTCAGATCCATGCGATGAGCCACTTCAATAAGTTCTTTGACGGCTTCCAGGAATACAGCCACATGCATGACCGCGTGTGGTACCTGTCGGTACCGAAATCGTTCTTCAACGATGCGCGTGCAGCAGGTCCGTTCGAATTTATGATCGCGATCGGTTTCTCCTTCGAGTACGTACTGACCAACCTGCTGTTCGTACCGTTTATGTCCGGTGCAGCACACAACGGTGATATGGCGACTGTGACCTTCGGTTTCTCTGCACAGTCAGACGAAGCGCGTCACATGACGCTGGGTCTGGAAGTGATCAAGTTCCTGCTGGAGCAGCACGAAGACAATGTGCCGATCGTTCAGAAATGGATCGATAAGTGGTTCTGGCGTGGTTCCCGTCTGCTGACCATCGTTTCCATGATGATGGACTACATGCTGCCAAACAAGGTGATGTCCTGGAAGGAAGCGTGGGAAGTCTACTTCGAAGAAGCCGGTGGTGCGCTGTTTAAAGATCTGGCGCGTTACGGCATCGAAATGCCGAAGTACGCCGATGTGATTGAGAAAGAGAAAGAGCATATCTCTCACCAGGCGTGGTGGACCTTCTACACCCACGGTCATGCGGCAGGTTTCCATACCTGGATCCCGACAGACGAAGAGCTGGATTGGTTGTCTGAGAAATACCCTGAAACCTTCGACAAATACTACCGTCCGCGCTGGGAACTGGCGAAAGAGATGGAAGCGAAAGGTGAGCGTTTCTACACCAAGGCACTGCCTCAGCTGTGTACAACGTGTCAGATCCCGATGCTGTTCACCGAGATGGATGATCCGACTCAGACCTCTTACCGCGACAGTATGTACAACGGCGAGCGTTACCACTTCTGTTCTGACGGCTGTAAAGACATCTTCGATGATGAGCCAGAAAAATACGTTCAGTCCTGGTTGCCTGTACACCAGATCTTCCAGGGCAACTGCGGTGGTCCGGACGTGGGCGATGTCCTGAGCGACTTCTACCACATGAATGTTGGCGTCGACAACATGGATATGAAGGGCTCACCGGACGAAAAACGCTGGAAACAGTGGAAAGGTGTGGCTTAAGCCGGAACAAGAACAATAACAGGCTGGCGCGGTGAGTGTGTCCCGCGCACAGCCCGATGTGAGGAAGAACAATGGCTGTTAAAGCAATTACGCCTGACTACAAAGGCGAAGTACTCGATAAGTTTGAGAACTTTCACGGCAATCAGGTGGTGTACGTAGGTTGGGACCACCATCTGATGTTTTGTGCACCGTTTGCCTATCCGGTGCCACCAGAAATGACCTTTGAAACCCTGCGTTCCGAAGTGATGGCTGAAGCATTTAGCCTGCACCCGGAATATGCCCAGATCGATTGGGATAAGGCCAGCTGGATGCTGGACGGTGAAACATTTACGCCACAGGCGGATGTGGCACTGAAGGATCAGGGTGTTGGTCACAAATCCGTTCTGCGTTTCAGTACCCCGGACCTGAAAGGTTATCAGGGCGCGGGCGTCTGAGATCGGGAGGTAATCACCAATGACTTACGAAGTAACTGTAGAACCGACCGGCGATGTCATCGAGGTCGAAGAAGATCAGACGATTCTGGACGCAGCATTGCGCCAGGGTGTCTGGTTACCTTTTGCCTGCGGTCACGGTACCTGCGGCACCTGCAAAGTCACCGTTACTGACGGTGATGCAGATGTGGGTGAAGCATCACCGTTCGCGCTGATGGAATCTGAGCGTGATGACGGTGTTGTGCTGGCCTGCTGTGCCAAACCTGAATCTGATTTGACGATCGAAGCGGATATCGATGTGGACCCCGACTTTGCCGGTCACCCGGTCAACGACTATGTGGGTACCGTCACAGAGATCCGTGATCTGTCGCCCACCATCAAAGGTTTCTTCTTTGAGCTCGATGGTGAGATGGAGTTTCAGGCAGGCCAGTACATCAACCTGCATATCCCGGGTGTAGAAGGCACACGTGCGTTCTCCATTGCCAACAAACCGTCCGATAGCAACACGCTGGAACTGCATGTGCGTCTGGTGCCGGAAGGCGCGGGAACAACCTATCTGCACAACGAACTGCAGGTGGGCGATACGCTGGATGTGTCTGGGCCATACGGTCAGTTCTTCACGCGCAAATCTGACGAACAGGATGCCATCTTCATTGCGGGTGGTTCAGGTCTGTCCAGCCCTCAGTCCATGATTAAGGAACTGTTGGAAGAGGGCGATCAGCGCAAGATGTACCTGTTCCAGGGCGCACGTAACGTCGCTGAGCTGTACAACCGCGAGATCTTCGAAGCGCTGGCGGAAGAGCATGAAAATTTCTTCTACATTCCGGCACTGAATGCGCCTGAAGAAGCGGATAACTGGGAAGGTTTCACCGGTTTCGTACATGAAGCTGCGCAGGATTACTTCGACAATAAGTTCAGTGGTCACAAAGCTTACCTGTGCGGTCCGCCGCCGATGATCGATGCGGCGATTACCGCACTGATGCAGGGGCGTCTGTTCGAACGTGACATTCATATGGAGCGTTTCGTAACTGCTGCTGACGGTGCTGAAGAGCAAACACGTTCTGCTTTGTTTAAACGTATATAAGTTTAAGCGTATCTGATGAAGAGCCTGTACCGATGAGTACTCAAACGGTTGAAACCGACATTAAGGTCCACCGCATTCAGGTGGTGAACCGGAATCAGGAGTACCTGTGCCGTGATGACAAAAGCCTGCTGGTGGGGATGGAGTTGCAAAACACCCAAGCCATCGAGGTGGGATGTCGCGGCGGTGGTTGTGGCATGTGCAAGATCCGTATTCTCGACGGTGAGTTCGAGAAAAAGCGGATGAGTCGTGCCCATGTATCGGAAGCGGAAGAG
>NZ_JBFGYC010000291.1:0-5032 GCF_041587635.1 Pontibacterium sp.
GCCTGCTTACCCATGATGATCAGCTCAGGCTTCTCTTCATCGATCACTTTCGCCAGCAATTTAGCAACGGACAGAGACTCAGGCGCCTCGTCAACGTCGATCTGAATACCGCGATCAGCACCCAGCGCCAGCGCAGTACGAATCTGCTCCTGACATGCTTTAGGGCCAATAGATACGACAACAACTTCAGAGGCCGTACCGGCTTCTTTCAGACGTACCGCTTCTTCTACCGCAATTTCACAAAATGGGTTCAGGGCCATTTTTACGTTGGCCAGATCCACATCACTGTTGTCCGACTTCACACGTACTTTGACGTTGTAGTCGATCACTCGCTTAACTGTTACAAGCACCTTCATCAGCAAAGACCTTTTATCTGTAGTTCTTCTTAATATGCTTTTACTGTTGGATTAGATAACGCCTTGATTCGGCAGCTATACACTAAGAACCAACCGTTTTCTAAGTGGTTTCCCTAATCATACCCACCCGTCCAAAATAAGCAATAACCCTAACTGAAAATTTAACCCTTACATGCCTTGATAATATCGACATTATTTTAAAACGTCGATATTATCAAGGCATGTAAGACATTTAGCTACTATAAAACCGCCTCTATATATTTAAAAATGTTCCAATATTAGGGAATTTACTTATAATTGTACTACGTGATAAAAGAGCGCCGGTTTGCTTGAAGTGCCTCTGCTAATAACAAAGAAGAAACTGAGTTTGGGGAGATCTACCGATGACCCGTGAGTCGATGGAATTTGATGTTGTAATTGTAGGCGCTGGCCCTGCTGGATTGTCTACCGCCTGCCGCCTGATGCAGTTGGCGCAGGAGAAAGAACAGGAAGTTACTGTTTGTGTTGTGGAAAAAGGCTCTGAGGTCGGTGCACACATTTTATCTGGTGCTGTTATCGAAAGCCGTGCTATGGACGAGCTGTTCCCAGACTGGAAAGCGCAAGGTGCGCCACTGACCGCAGCGGTCACCGAAGATGAAGTATATCTGCTGAAGGATGCCGAAAACGGCACCAAGATCCCGAACGCTTTTGTACCTAAAACCATGCACAACGATGGCAACTATGTTGTCAGCTTGGGCAACGTGTGCCGCTGGTTGGCGGAACGCGCTGAAGAACTGGGTGTAGAGATATTCCCCGGTTTCGCCGCATCGGAAGTACTGTACAACGACGATGGCAGCGTGAAAGGCATCGCTACCGGTGACATGGGCATCGGTATGGATGGCGAACAGAAAGATAGCTACATGCCAGGCATGGAGCTACACGCAAAATACACCATTTTCTCTGAAGGCTGCCGCGGTCATCTGGGTAAACAGCTGATTGAGAACTTCAACCTGGATACCAAAGCGGATGCCCAGCATTACGGCATTGGCATCAAAGAGCTGTGGGACATCCCGGCCGATCAGCATAAACCGGGACTGGTTGTTCACGGTTCTGGCTGGCCACTGGATAAAAACACCAGCGGCGGTTTCTTCCTGTATCACACGGATGATTGCCAGGTTGTTGTTGGCCTGATTATCGACCTGAACTACGCCAACCCGTACATCAGCCCGTTTGATGAGTTCCAGCGTCTGAAACATCATCCGGTACTGAAGCAACATCTGGATGGCGGCACCCGCGTCTCTTACGGTGCACGTGCCATCACCAAAGGCGGATTTAACTCCCTGCCGAAAATGACCTTCCCAGGCGGCCTGATTGTCGGCTGTAACGCGGGCACATTGAACTTCAGCAAAATCAAAGGCACCCACACCGCGATGAAATCCGGTATGGTCGCCGCTGAAGCGATGTTCGAAGCACTGGCAGGCGGCTGTGCAGGCGGTGAAGAACTGACCCGTTATGAAGAGATGTTTAAGGAATCCTGGTTGCACGAAGAGCTGTTCAGCTCACGTAACTTTGGTCCTGCGATGCATAAGTTCGGCGCAATTCTGGGCGGTGCATTTAACTACATCGATCAGAATATCTTTGGCGGTAAACTGCCGTTCACGCTGCACGATAATCATGAAGATTATGCTCAGATGCAGCCAGCAAGCAACTTCCAGCCGATCGATTATCCGAAACCGGATGGCAAGCTGAGTTTTGACAAACTGTCGTCGGTATTCCTGTCGAATACCAACCACGAAGAAGACCAGCCGTGTCATCTGAAGTTGACGGATGTGGATATTCCTCTGACACAGAACCTGACCAAGTTTGCAGAACCTGCTCAGCGATACTGCCCTGCTGGTGTGTACGAGGTAGTCGAGGACGACGACGGCAAGCGCTTCCAAATCAATGCGCAGAACTGCTTACACTGCAAAACATGTGATATCAAAGACCCTGCCCAAAACATCACCTGGGTAACACCGGAAGGTATGGGCGGTCCAACCTACCCGAACATGTAACAGCATCTCGCAACGATAAATTCAAAGCGGCGGGCACACACCCGCCGCTTTTTTATTACGATCGCTAACAAGCAGATTCTTCCTCCAACGGCCCGAACAAACCGGCCAACACGTCTCGCATCCACTGATGCTCCACATCCGCATGATTACGCCGATGCCATAGCAGTCGAATCGCCACGGGTTCCAATTCGGAAAACGGTAACGTCAATGCCACCAGCTCTTCCGCTCTCGGTAATACCTTGTAGATCCGTTTTCCTGCAATCATGGCCAGATCCGCATCACAGAGCGCATTCATTGCCGTCATCAGATTATTGGTTTCAAGCAACACGTCCCGCGTAAGTGCCTTACCAAAGAGTAACCGGTCCAGCTGGCGGTGCTCGTTAAAACCCGGTATCCAGAAGTGTACGAAGGGCAGTGCAACAAACTGCTCTACTGTCAGAGGCAATGCTGCCGCAGGGTGATCCCGCCGCAAGAGACATACCGGCTCCTCATAACAAAGCACCCGAGAGTGAATATTCGCCGGCGCCTCATCTCCCAGATTAAGTACAAAATCCAGTTGCCCGGACGCCAGTGACTCCATGCTATACGCCTCAAGATTGACAACTTTTAGGCGCACATGTGGTGCAGCAGCCTGCAGCGCTTTGATCAGCGGAGCCACAACCATTTGAGAAAACAGGTCTAATATGCCGATACGAAAGGTACGCCGTAACTGGGAAGGATCAACAGTCACCGGCGCGACAAGCCGCAACATATCATCCAGTAACGGACGCAGCATTTCATGCAGCTGCTCCGCCCTGGGAGATGGCGAAAGGCCATGTGATTGCCGGATAAACAACTCATCACCGAATAGCTGACGTAAGCGCTGTAAACTCCGACTCATCGCAGGCTGCGACAAATCCAATCGCTCCGCAGCACGGGTCACGCTGCGCTCTTCCATCAGCGCATTAAATGCCACCAGCAAACGAAGATCGACCTGCCCCAGACCATCCAGATTCATTCAGCCTCGCTCTCCGCTAATTTCCGATAACCAATTCGATACATCATCACGTACAGCACCGGCACCACGATCAGTGTCAGCACGGTGGCCACCCCCAGACCGAATGTTATCACCACAGCCATACTGGCAAAGAAGTCATCAAACAGCAGCGGTATCATACCCAGGATAGTGGTTATTGCCGCCATACATACCGGCCGCACACGGCTGACCGAGGACTCGAATACGGCCCGATACGGATCTTGCCCGGATGCCAGCGCCAGATTGATCTGATCCAACAGCACGATGCCATTCTTCAATAACATACCCGAGAGGCTGAGAAAGCCAAGCAGCGCCATAAAGCCAAACGGCAAATCCAGCACCAGCAAGCCGAGTGTCACACCGGTAATCGCCAACGGCACCGTCGCCCAGATGGCGAGCGATTTTCGCAGCGCATTGAACAACAGTACGGTAATCACAAACATACTCAGGAAACCGATTGGCATAGCGGCCAACAGTGGTGCCTGTGCATCCCGGGCACTTTCGTATTCGCCCCCCCACTCCAGACTGTAGCCCGGTGGCAATTTTATCGCGTCAATTTGTGGCCTTACTCGGCTCAACAACGCGCTCGCTGGCTCCTGTGTCAGCGGATCGGGATCAGCCAACACTGTGATCGTACGCTTACGATCCCGCCGCATGATCAACGAATCCTCCCACTGCACCTCAAAACTGCCAACCACCTGCTCGACCGGGATATAGGACTGATATACCGGACTCCAGACTTTCAGATCCGGCAGGTTATCAATATTCAGGCGCTCCGTATCCGGGGTGCGTGCGATGATTGGCATTAGCTCAGCACCATCACGATAGAGGCCGATGGTCTTCCCGCTGAAATTCATCTGCAGCATCGCATCCAGGTCCTGCTTGCTCACCCCAACCCTGCGGGCCTGAGCTTCCAGAAACTGTGGCCGGATGATTTTATTGCGCTCACGCCAGTCGTGGCGGATGTTCGCGGCCAGGGGATCGTCCCGCAACACAGCCTGCACTTCAGATGCCAGCACGCGTAGCGTGTCAGGCTCCGGCCCGCTAACCCGGACTTCTATTTTGGCGTTAGTGGAAGGGCCGATCTCCAGACGTTTCAATTTAAACTGCGCATGGCTGTATTGCTCACGCAGATGTGCATCCAGATCTATCAATAACGAGTCGATCGCTTCAGTGTCATACGTACGCACCAGCAACTGACTGTAGGCCGCGTAGCTTTTCTCCGGACCGTAGGTCAGCATAAAACGCATCGCCCCTTTTCCCGTGGTTGTTGCTGCATACTCGACCCGCTCATCCGCCAGCAACCAGGCTTCGATCTCTCCGGTATCGGCGGCCGTATCACGGATATCCGTCCCTTGTGCACGCCAGTAGTCCACCAGAAACATCGGCGTGGTGGATGCCGGGAAGAACACCTGCTTCACCGAACCGAATCCAACTACTGCGACCACCAGCGCCATCAGAACAACGCCCATGGTAGCCCAGCGAGCACGCATACACAGGTCCAGTAACCATCGATAAGCCGTGAAGATCCCGCCCCTGTATGGATCTACCTCCGCATCATCTGGAGAGGTTTCAACTTCTTTGAAGAATACGCTGCAGAAAAAGAGTGTCAGTGTAATCGCCGTAAC
>NZ_JBFGYC010000292.1:0-5028 GCF_041587635.1 Pontibacterium sp.
CCGGTCGGATGTACTTTCTGACCCATAACAAACTCTCCTAGCAGTCGCTTAGTCAGCCACTTTTACGGTGATGTGGCAGGAACGCTTCAGAATACGATCTGCGCGACCCTTTGCACGCGGCTTGATGCGTTTCATGGTCATACCTTCATCAACGAAGATAGTAGAAACGCGCAGCTCGTCGATATCAGCACCTTCGTTATGTTCTGCGTTTGCAATCGCAGACTCCAGTACTTTCTTGACAAGCGCCGCACCTTTTTTCGGGCTGTATGCCAGGATGTCCAGAGCTTCACCGACAGACTTGCCACGGATCTGGTCTGCTACCAGACGGGCTTTCTGAGCGGAGATGCGGGCGCCTTTCAATTTAGCGGCAACTTCCATCATCTAACTCCTCTTATCGCTTGGCTTTCTTGTCCGCTACGTGACCACGATAGTTACGTGTAGCAGCGAACTCGCCCAATTTGTGACCGACCATGTCCTCAGTGATGAACACTGGAACGTGCTGGCGACCGTTATGTACTGCAATCGTCAAACCGACAAAGTTCGGGAAGACGGTAGAACGACGAGACCAAGTCTTGATAGGACGGCGCTCATTGTTCTCAATTGCAGCCTCTACCTTCTTCAGCAGGTGAAGGTCGATAAATGGACCTTTCTTCAGTGAACGTGGCACAACTGTATCCTCAACCTAATTATTTGGCTTGACGACGGCGTACGATCAATTTATCGGTACGCTTATTCTTACGGGTCTTATAACCCTTGGTTGGTACACCCCATGGAGTAACAGGGTTACGACCACCAGAGGTACGACCTTCACCACCACCATGTGGGTGATCAACCGGGTTCATTGCAACACCGCGAACGGTAGGACGAACACCACGCCAGCGCTTAGCACCAGCTTTACCCAGCTGACGCAGGGAGTGTTCAGAGTTGCTTACTTCACCCAGAGTTGCGCGACAGTCAACAAGGACTTTACGCATCTCACCGGAACGCAGACGCAGAGTTGCATAAGCACCTTCACGCGCGACCAGCTGAGCAGAAGTACCCGCAGAACGTGCCATCTGAGCGCCTTTACCAGGTTTCAACTCGATGCAGTGCACAACAGAACCCACTGGGATGTTGCGCAAAGGCATGCAGTTACCTGGTTTGATGTCAGTGTCGGTACCAGATTTAATCTGGGAACCAGCAGCAACACCTTTAGGTGCGATGATGTAACGACGCTCACCGTCTGCATATTTCAACAGAGCGATGTGTGCGGAACGGTTAGGATCGTATTCCAGACGTTCTACAACGGCTGGGATTCCATCTTTGTTACGACGGAAATCGATAACACGGTACTGCTGTTTGTGACCACCACCTACGTGACGAGTAGTGATACGACCGTAGTGGTTACGACCACCGCTTTTGGATTTCTTCTCAACCAGCGGCGCGTAAGGCTTACCTTTGTGAAGGTCAGCACTTACCACTTTAACGACATGACGACGTCCAGCAGAGGTCGGCTTAGTTTTGATCAATGCCATTTTTTAAACCCCTAATTACTCGCCACCGAGGAAATCAATCTCAGAGCCGTCAGCCAGGCAGACATACGCTTTACGTACATCATTACGCTTGCCGAAACCACGCGCAGTGCGCTTGGTCTTGCCCTTAACGTTGACGATGTTCACGCCTTTAACTTTGACGTCGAACAGCTCTTCAACCGCTTTCTTGATTTCTGGCTTGGTAGCGTCATTAGTAACGCGGAACACCACCTGCTGAGAACCTTCAGCTACGATGGTTGCCTTTTCAGAGATGTGCGGACCCAACAGCACTTGGAAGATGCGTTCCTGGTTCATGCGAGCACCTCTTCAACCTTCTTCAGCGCAGCAACAGTGACCAGTACCTTGTCGAAACCGACCAGACTTACTGGATCAACACCCGCAGCATCGCGTACGTCAACGTGTGGTACGTTGCGCGCAGCCAGGTACAGGTTCTGCTCTACGTCTGCAGTGATCAGCAGTACGTTAGACAGGTCAAGCTCGTTCAGCTTGGCCACAAACTGTTTAGTTTTAGGAGATTCCAGAGCGAAATCTTCTACAACCACTAGGCGTTCCTGACGAACCAGCTCAGAGAAGATGCAACGCATAGCAGCGCGGTACATTTTCTTGTTTACTTTCTGAGCATGGTCACGTGGCTGTGCAGCGAACGTTACGCCACCAGTACGCCAGATTGGAGAACGGGAAGTACCCGCACGAGCACGACCGGTGCCCTTCTGACGCCAAGGTTTTGCACCACCACCAGATACCGCAGAGCGGTTTTTCTGGGCTTTAGTACCCTGACGAGCGCCAGCCAGGTATGCCGTAACAACCTGATGTACTAGCGCTTCGTTGAATTCTTTACCAAAAGCCAGGTCGGAAACTTCTACCGAACCGTTAGCTCCAGCTAAATTCAGATTCATTTCAAACCCCCTTAGGCGCCGACTTTAACAGCCGGTTTAACGATTACGTCACCGCCGGTTGCGCCCGGAACAGCACCTTTGATCAACAGCAGGTTACGTTCAACATCTACGCGAACGACTTCCAGAGTCTGTACAGTTACCTGTGCAGCACCCATGTGCCCTGCCATTTTCTTGCCTTTCCACACGCGGCCAGGAGTCTGACACTGACCAATAGAACCCGGAGCACGGTGAGACAGCGAGTTACCATGAGTCGCGTCTTGCATGGAGAAGTTCCAGCGCTTAATGCCGCCCTGGAAACCTTTACCTTTAGACTGACCAGTAACATCTACTTTCTGACCTGCTTCGAAGCGCGCAACAGTTAGCTCATCGCCAACGTTGACTTCTTCGTCACCTGACAGGCGGAACTCCCACAAACCTCGACCGGCTTCTACACCAGCTTTGGCGAAGTTACCCGCTTCCGGCTTAGACAGGCGATTAGCCTGCTTAGAACCGGTAGTAACCTGTACCGCTGCGTAGCCGTCGGTATCTGCTGTTTTCACAGTAGTTACACGGTTCGGTTCCACTTCGATGACGGTGACTGGCACGGATACGCCATCTTCTGCGAAGATGCGCGTCATACCCGCTTTACGTCCGATAAGACCTACAGACATTTTTAAAAACCTCTTGCCAGTTGTGTACGGGGCTGTTACCCACTACGGCTGCCCTTTCCAGAGCATTCCACACTAAAAAAGCGCTTCATTAATAAATTAAATCTGCGCAGTGCCTTTTTTTGATTAGCCGAGGCTGATCTGCACTTCTACACCCGCAGCAAGATCCAGCTTCATCAGTGCGTCAACTGTTTTCTCAGTTGGCTCAACGATGTCCAGAACACGCTTGTGAGTACGGATTTCATACTGATCACGTGCATCTTTATTCACGTGAGGAGAAACCAGAACTGTGTAGCGTTCTTTGCGGGTTGGAAGTGGGATCGGGCCACGCACCTGAGCACCCGTCCGTTTCGCAGTATCTACAATTTCCTGCGCGGAGGAGTCGATCAGGCGATGATCAAAGGCTTTCAGACGAATACGAATTTTCTGATTCTGCATTTCGATCACACAATTCCTAACGAATTATATTACGGCAAAGCCGACCACCCCTACTATGTAGGGGACGCAAATACTACTTGCATAAGGATATTCGGTCAAGCTTATTTTTTAACCAAAAAAAAGGCTCCCAATCCGGGAGCCTTTTTCTGTCAATCAGCGAATATTATTCGATGATTTTGGATACAACACCTGCACCAACGGTACGACCACCTTCGCGGATAGCGAAACGCAGACCTTCTTCCATTGCGATTGGGTTGATCAGAGTAACGTCCATCTGGATGTTGTCACCCGGCATTACCATTTCTACACCCTCTGGCAGCTCACAAGCACCAGTGATGTCAGTTGTACGGAAGTAGAACTGTGGACGGTAGCCTTTGAAGAATGGAGTGTGACGACCACCCTCTTCTTTGGACAGCACGTATACTTCGCCTTCGAAACGCGTGTGCGGAGTGATAGAACCTGGCTTAGCCAGTACCTGACCACGCTCAACATCATCACGCTTAGTACCACGCAGCAGCGCACCAATGTTCTCACCTGCACGACCTTCGTCCAGCAGCTTACGGAACATTTCAACACCAGTACAAGTAGTAGTGGTAGTTTCTTTAACGCCGACGATTTCAATTTCGTCACCAACGTTAACGATACCACGCTCTACACGACCTGTTACTACGGTACCACGACCGGAGATAGAGAATACGTCCTCGATAGGCATCAGGAACGGCTGATCAATAGCACGCTCTGGCTCTGGAATGTAAGTATCCAGTGCTTCGATCAGCTTCTTAACAGCTGTCGTACCCAGCTCATTGTCGTCCTGGCCGTTCAGCGCCATCAGAGCGGAACCCGCAACGATTGGAGTGTCATCACCTGGGAAGTCGTAGGTATCAAGCAGCTCACGCAGCTCCATCTCTACCAATTCCAACATCTCTTCGTATTCTTCAGAGTCAACACCGCCGCAATCTTCAGCCAGCAGGTCAGCTTTATTCAGGAATACAACAATGTAAGGTACGCCCACCTGACGGGACAGCAGGATGTGCTCACGAGTCTGAGGCATAGGGCCATCAGTTGCACCACATACCAGAATCGCGCCATCCATCTGCGCAGCACCCGTGATCATGTTTTTAACATAATCGGCGTGTCCCGGGCAGTCTACGTGTGCGTAGTGACGGATAGTAGAATCGTATTCAACGTGAGACGTTGCGATAGTAATACCGCGCTCACGTTCTTCTGGAGCGTTATCGATCTGATCGAACGCTTTCATTTCACCGCCGAAGACTTCCGCACATACGCGAGTCAGGGCAGCTGTCAGTGTAGTTTTGCCGTGGTCAACGTGGCCGATCGTACCAACGTTAACGTGCGGCTTGGAGCGTTCAAATTGTTCTTTAGCCATCAGTACAGTCCACTAGCGATAATTTTTGAAAAACAAATATAACAAAGGGCAGATATATTGCTATATCTGCCCTTCATAAAACTGGAGCTCATGGGCGGATTTGAACCGCCGACCTCACCCTTACCAAG
>NZ_JBFGYC010000293.1:0-5019 GCF_041587635.1 Pontibacterium sp.
AGTGCGTTTGATTTACCGTTACCTGAAGCGGTTAACACGTTCATTAGCATGCTCGGTCAAGTATCAATTCCATTGATGCTCTTTGCACTGGGTGTTCGCATGATCAGTGTAGATTTCAGCAAATGGCGCATCGGTATCCTCGGTGCACTGCTCTGCCCTATCAGCGGTGTGCTGATCGCTATCTGCCTACAGCCAGTCCTCCAACTCACCGAGATACAACTGGGTTATCTTATTCTGTTTGGCGCACTCCCGCCTGCAGTGCTCAACTACATGGTTGCCGAACGCTACAATCAGGAACCGGAGCAAGTTGCCTCCATCGTATTACTGGGTAATATGGGAAGTCTGATAACGATTCCTTTAACGCTGGCCTTTGTTTTATAGGGCTGCTTTATAGACGGATAACAGACCATGCGTATCGGTATAGATCTGGGTGGCACTAAAATTGAAGCGGTCGCTCTTGATCAGCACGGTGATAGGGTGTACCAGGAACGTATAGCAACACCTCAGGGTAATTACCACGCAACACTCGATCAGATCGTTTCACTGGTGTCTGAAATTGATCAGACATTCGGCATACGCGCCCCAGTAGGGGTTGGTATTCCCGGCACCATTTCACCATCGACCGGGCTGGTCAAGAATGCCAACTCAACCTGCCTGATAGGGCGACCTCTGGACAAAGACCTCAGCGCACGCTTACAACGCCCGGTGCGATGCGCCAATGATGCAAACTGCTTTGCCCTATCCGAAGCCTCAGATGGCGCTGCAGCCGGAGCCAGTTCCGTATTCGGTGTGATCTTAGGGACCGGTGTCGGCGGTGGACTGGTGATCAATCAGCAGATCATTTGCGGACCTAATTCGATCAGCGGAGAGTGGGGACATAACCCGCTACCGTGGCCTAGCAGCAGTGAAGCCGCAATCTCTCCCTGTTACTGCGGTCGACAAGGCTGTATAGAAACCTGGCTAAGTGGTCCGGCCCTGAGTCTGCAATATCAGAAGCTCAGTGGTGAAACACTTCGATCAGAAGAGATCTGGCAACGGGTGAGTACAGGTGATCCTCTGGCACAAGCCCTGAGCCAGCAGTACTACCGCCGATTGGCAAAAAGCCTGGCGACAGTGATCAACATGATTGATCCGGAGATCATTGTGTTGGGAGGCGGGCTTTCCAACGAAAGCTCGTTATATGAAGCAGTACCGGCACTGTGGCAGCAGTATGTTTTCTCAGATACGGTTGTTACGCGTCTAGTACCTGCCAAATTCGGCGACGCCAGTGGAGTTCGCGGCGCCGCCTGGTTGTGGCCAGAACAGCACTAAACGCTATTGCTTAGGTTCAACCTGAGATTCAACGCCAACCATCATCAAGTGACGGTTTTTGTTGACCGTTGCCGTACCAATCCCTTTAACCTTTACCAGATCATCTATCCGAACGAACGGGCCATTCAATGTCCGGTAATCGAGAATCGCTAATGCTTTTTTCATACCGATACCGGATAACGTCGTGGCAATTTCTTTGGCGGATGCCGTATTAAGATCAATTGCGGGCGGAGCCGCAGTCAAAGAAAGGGAAAAGCAGAACAACAGGGTCGCGAGCAACGCCCGCAGCGGGTTTAGCAGTGTCATAGGGCAACCTCCTTGTAGACACAGGAAATAAAAAAGGCCGGTTAATCCATAACCAGCCTTATCTTTTTATCAGAATGCAAAGATCAGAGCAACGGCGAAATCTCAGTTTCTATATCTGCCAATGCCTGCACCGGCTCTTCTGCCTGCGTAATCGGGCGACCAATCACCAGATAGGTGCTGCCAGCCTCCAACGCCTGGGACGGCGTCATAATACGCTTCTGATCACCGACAGCAGCATTTGCCGGACGAATCCCCGGCGTCACCAGTTGGAAGTCAGGGGAGATAATGTCACGTAGAGGTTTAACCTCTTGCGCTGAACACACAATACCATGCAGTCCGCTCTCCTCTGTCAGCTTAGCCAGACGCTTGACCTGATCCAGCGGTTCAATGTCCAATCCAATATCAGCCAGATCCTGACGTTCCATACTGGTCAACACCGTCACACCGATCAACAGCGTATCTGAGCCATTCACCTGCTCTAACTCATTACGCGCTGCTTCCATCATCCGACGGCCGCCACTTGCATGTACGTTAACCATCCACACGCCCAACTCAGCAGCCGCACGTACCGCTTTCGCAGTAGTATTAGGAATGTCGTGAAATTTCAGATCAAGGAAGACTTCAAAACCCAGTGCATGCAGAGCCTCGACCACCGCAGGTCCACTTCGGGTAAACAACTCTTTTCCCACTTTTACCCGACACCGGCTTGGGTCCAGACGTTTCGCCATTGCCAGCGCTTCGGCCTGACTTGGGTAATCGAGCGCAACAATAACGCGCTTGGAATCTTTGATCATTAAAGCTCTCTCAGAATTAACTATTACTCGCCTTCCAGGCCCTGTATGGGTTTCGTTGTACTCCACTTTTTACAGGAGGGGCACTGCCACAACAGGGATTTCCCAGAGAAGCCACAATTATTACAGCGATACACCGGCTTGGATAGTTCTAACTGCCCGGTCAAACCACGCAACACTCTTAGACTGTCACGTGCACTTTCCGCCCCATGCTCGATATGCATATCAATCAGACGATTGAAGCCTTTAACCGACGGACGCTTTTTCAACTCTTCCGTGATAAAGCTTCCCGCAACATAAAGTCCCTGCTCGTCTTTAATCTGCTCGGCCACCGCGAGCGTGACACTGGTGGAGGGCGCGTTCACCATGCACCGTTTCAAATACGCATTGAGTTCCTTTTCTGCCGCCAGATGATCGTAGCAACGACGCAGGAGATCCAGCGTTTCCGATACAAATACCGGATCGCGATCTACCACCAGCTTCAGATGTTTTATTGCAAGCTTCCACTGCGACTGGTCCATCGCGATACGTGCACTAATTAAACACCCTCTAATGCCATTGGGATCATAGATTTCGCTACGGCGCAGGTACCCCTGGGCCTCATTGTACTGGTGTCGGGCGATCAACGCCTCAGCCAACTCACAACAATAGTGCGCCAGCTCCCGACTAAGCAGCTTGCGTTCATCCGTCGCTAACTGATCCGCAGCTGTCAGCGCCTTTTCCCATTCAGCTTCTTTTTCATACAGGGAGATTAGCAGTCGCTGCGCTTTTACTAAGGTTTCACGCATGGGGCGCTGGCGAATAATCTCCAGCAAGAGGTTCTCGGCACGATCCAACAAGCCGATAGCATAGTAGTCTCGTGCAAGTGCCATTTGCACACGCAAAAACTCGCTGCGGTCCAAATCGGGACGGGCAAGCAAGTTCTGGTGAATCTGAATAGCGCGATCTACATCACCTTTACGGCGAAAGAGTTTCGCTAATGCTATGTGGGCAGGAATGGTATCAGAATTGACTTCAAGCGCTTTGATGAAGCTTTCGATTGCTTCATCAGTGCGCTCGTTCAGCAAGTAGTCCAGTCCGGTAAAATAATCCCGACTGATATTGCTGTATAACCGTTTACTTTGCTCTTTACTACGCTCTTTTCGCTCACGTCGTCCTAACCACCAACCCACTGCAACCGCTATAAACAGCGGAACAATCAGCAGGTAATTGTCGACTTCAGGCGGCATTCTTCAAGCCAGCTGTTCTCAGCTGGTCCAACTCCTTCTGAGCGTTAGTAACACGACGGCGTTCTGCACGCAGTCGGGTACGCAATAGTAAAACACTTACAACGCTAATCGCCATGCCCAGCACACCACCCAAAATAAACGTGGCAACTAACCATAATGACAAACTTGCTTCCGGCAGCTTGAGCAGTACCAGATCGACTGTTACCAGCTGAGTGTTGTTGATTGTGAACATCACGCCCACAAATAAAAAAAGCAGACATAGCAATCCAAGGATTGCGCCTTTAATCCAACGCACTTCACTAAACCTCTTTTATGAACAGCATTTGGGAAACGTTATACGCCTTCTTCCAAGCTGGAGTTTACCTGTTCTCTAAGCTCCTTGCCCGGTTTAAAGTGTGGAACATGCTTTGCCTCAAGTTCCACTGACTCGCCCGTCTTTGGGTTCCTTCCAACACGCGGGGCACGATAGTGCAGACTAAAACTACCGAAACCTCGGATTTCAATCCGATCACCGTGGGACAATGCTTCAGTCATCTGATCAAGCATTGCTTTCACCGCCAATTCTACATCCTTTACCGACAACTGGTCATGTCGATCAACCAAACGTTCTATCAATTCTGATTTGGTCATGGCTAGCCTCTGGATTTTCGCTTCACTTCTCTATGTCGCTAAGACGTCCTAGGCAACAGGCCCTATAAATGAAAGAGGAGAGCCATGCTCTCCTCTCAGAATCAGGATTTATCCTTGTTCATCTGTGCCTTGATAAGATCACCAATGGTGGTCGGACCGGACACATCGACAGATTTCTGATTCACGGACTGCATTGCCGCTTTATCTGAATGCATTTCAGCATGTTTCACTGAAATATTGATCACTCTGTTACGGCGATCAATGCTGGTAATCAGCGCACTCACTTCATCCCCAACGCTATAAACGCTGGCTATATCATCAAGACCTTCGCGGCTCGCATCCGATGCTTTTAATATTGCGTCCACACCTTCAGCAAGCTCAACTCGAGCCTGTTTGTTCTCCAGTTCACGGACAATGCCGGTCACTTTACTGCCTTTGCTATTCTGATCCACATACTCAGCAAACGGATCGGATGCTAACTGCTTGAGCCCCAATGCAATACGTTCCCGCTCAGGATCCACTGAAAGAACCAAAGCATCGACCTCATCGCCTTTGCTAAAGCGCTTAACAGCCACATCGCCAGCCTCATCCCATGACAAGTCTGATAGATGCACAAGACCATCAATACCACCCTCCAACCCAATAAACACACCAAAATCGGTAATCGATTTAATCTTACCGCTGAGGCGATCACCTTTTTTATGCGTCTCAGAAAACTGCAACCATGGGTTAGGCTTACACTGCTTCATACC
>NZ_JBFGYC010000294.1:0-4997 GCF_041587635.1 Pontibacterium sp.
GACGTCCAGTTCGAATTGCAGTGACCGGTGCTGCCGGTGCGATTAGCTATAGTTTATTGTTCAAAATCGCAGCAGGTGAAATGATGGGCAAAGATCAACCCGTTATTTTGCAGCTTGTTGAGCTCCCTCATGCTATGGATTCACTGCGTGGTGTGGCGATGGAGTTGATGGATTGTGCGTATCCTTTGCTGCACACCATTACGTTACACGACAATGTGGAAGACGGTTTCAGCAATGCTCATTATGCGCTGTTGGTTGGCGCTAAGCCTCGTGGTCCGGGTATGGAACGCAGGGATTTGCTCGAAGAAAATGCACAGATTTTTGCTCGTCAGGGCAAGGCGCTGAATGACTTCGCTAACCGTGATGTTAAAGTCCTGGTGACTGGCAACCCTGCGAATACCAATGCGCTGATTGCCAGTCGCAACGCACCCGACCTGAGCCCATCACAGTTTACCTGTCTGACGCGTCTTGATCACAACCGTGCGAAAGGTATTCTTGCGAACCACTGCGGCGCCACAACACGTGATATTGGCGGTATTATGATCTGGGGTAACCATTCGCCAACGCAATACCCAGACCTTCATCAAGCGACCATTTTGGGCAAGCCAGCGATGTCGCAGATCGATACCACATGGTATCGCGATGAGTTTATTCCTAAAGTGCAAAAGCGTGGTGGTGAAATCATCGAAGCGCGTGGGTTATCGAGCGCGGCTTCTGCTGCTCAGGCGATTGTTGACCAGATGCGGGATTGGGTACTCGGCACTGAGCCCGGTGAAATTATTAGCATGGGCTTGTTGAGTGATGGCAGCTACGGCATTACAAAAGGGATTTTCTATTCTTTCCCCGTGATCTGTAACTATGGTCGTTACCAGATTGTTCAGAATGTCGAAATCAATGAGTTCAGTCGTCAGCGTCTGACGGCCACAGAACAGGAGCTGCTGGATGAGAAGGCGGCGGTAGAGGAGATGTTGCCAAAAGAGACGGAGGCTTCCCATCAGAATCTGTCTATCTGCTTGCGCTCCGGTGTAACACTCTATGCTGACAACACGGGTCCAGATGCGGATAGTAAATTTATGACAACCAATCGCGTGCTCTGAGCATTGCTGATCTAAGTTGCTCTTTGCTAAAGTGCCCCTTCATCTAAGGGGCATTTTTATTTCTTATGGTTACCACACTTTCAGTCAAAACAGGCCGTCAGGGGCTGTTCGAGTTCACATTACAGCTCGATACATTAGTATCGGGCTCCGGTATCAATAATGGACTCTGTTCGTTACTGATTCAGCATACGTCGGCCAGCCTGACGATTCAGGAAAACGCAGATCCAAGTGCAAAAGTTGATCTTGAGAACTGGATGAATCGGCTGGTGCAGGAGAATGATCCGCTCTACACCCATACTCTGGAGGGGGAGGATGATATGCCTGCGCATATTAAAGCCGCGCTGACATCGACAACGCTCTCAATTCCAATAATGAATGGACGGCTGGCGCTAGGGACCTGGCAGGGCGTGTATTGCTGGGAGCATCGGCACCACGCTGGCCATCGCCAGATCGTGGTGCACATCGGAAGCTAACTCCGCAGGGATCAAGCGATCTCTGACGGGCCGTCCTCGGAATCGTGTGGCGTAATGCTGGTTAGCATCTTCATGATGTCTAATAAGATGATCAGTACGTTGTTGTGATAGCACACACCCTGTACGAAGCGGCGGGTCGACTCGTCGCTGGAAACACTTGGCGCGCGATCCACATCATTTTGCGGCAGGTTGATGACTTCATCCACGCTGTCTACAACAATGCCGATCACTTCCTGTTCGTTGTATTCAATGACAATGATGCGGGTGTCGTCGTCGGTGGGTACCGGAGGCAGTCCGAAGAGGCGACGGGTATCAATAACGGTAACGACGTTACCACGTAAATTGATAATGCCGAGAACATAGTTTTCCGCGCCAGGTACCGGGGTCATTTCACTGAAGCGCAAAACTTCTTTGACCTTGATGACATCAATGCCGTACAGCTCGTTGTTAACCTTAAATGTTGCCCACTGATGGAAGACAACATCATCCTGATTGGTTTGTTTCGACTGCTCTTTTGAGGCGTTACTTAGATACTGTTGCAGATCTTCTGCGGCTTGTTCAAGACCCATGATTACTGTCCACCTATTATCGGTTTAACCTGAGCTAATCCGCTCAGCGTATCTGCTGCCGGGACATACTCCAGACTGATTGTGCCTGAGTATCCCATAGCATCTATGGCTTTGAAAAGATTTGGGAAGTTGATCTCGCCGGTACCAGGTTCATGGCGACCCGGGACATCAGCTATCTGTATGTGTCCAACGTTGCGGAGATTATTCTGCAACGTCGTGATCAGATTGCCTTCCATAATTTGCATATGATAAACATCATACTGAAAATAAAGATTTTCAATACAAAATGATTCTTTTAAATCAATAAGTTGCTTTGATGTGTTAAGAAAGAATCCAGGTATATCCTGGGTGTTTATGGCTTCCGCCATTAACTGGATGTCATGCGCCCCGAGTATATTGGCAGCATGTTTCAAGTTGCGTGCGAATGTCTCTTCTGCACTCTGGCTGCTGACATCATCAGGCTTTATACCGGACAGGCAGTTTATCTTCTTTACGCCAAGTGATGCGGCGTATTCCAACGCCAGATTAACGCCATGATTGAATTCTTTTATTCGATCTGGATGGCAGGCAATACCGCGTTCTCCACCAGCCCAGTCTCCTGCGGGGAGGTTAATCAGCACCAATGTTTGCTGGTTGCGCTGCAGTGCGGCCTGAATCTCGTCTGGTGTCAGCTCATAGGGGAACTGAATTTCCACCTGCTTAAAACCTGCTTGTGCAGCGGCATCAAAACGCTCAATCAATGGTAGTTCGGTAAACAGCATGCTGAGGTTAACAGCAAAATTCGGCATTACTTTTTCTCCACCAGCGCTGGACGAAGCGTTTCTCCATCACCCAGTCGTGCGGGTTGATTAAGTGACTCCAGTTGTAACAACAGGCCACTGTGATCGCAGTTTTCCATTCCTTTCGCCGTCATATTGAGATATTCATCATATACGCGCTGAGATAGCGGCAAAGTTAGGTTCTGCGCGTGGGCCGTATCCAGAATAGTCCGCAAATCCTTAAGCTGCACGCGAGATGTCGCGCCAGGCATAAAGTTGCGATCAATCATACGTTGTCCATGTAGTTCAAGAATTCGGCTGCTGGCAAAACCTCCGAGCAATGCTTCTTTGACTGCAGCTGGGTCTGCTCCGCCTTCGGCCGCCAATAGCAGTGCTTCAGATACAGCACCAATGGTGATGCCTACAATGGCCTGATTGGCACACTTCGCCAGCTGCCCTGAACCCGAAGGACCGATATAGGTTGCGGATCGTCCCAGTACGCCAAATAGATATTCAGCGCTTTCGAACGTCGCTTTGTTTCCACCTGCCATAATTGACAGCGTTGCCTGTTCCGCGCCCACGGTGCCACCGGATACCGGTGCATCCAGATATTTAAGTCCCAATGCCTCTAAGCGTTTAGCATGATCTTTGGCCATCTCTGGTGGGATAGAACTCATATCAATGATCAACGTTCCAGTGTCGCAATGCTCAGCGGCATTCTGGCCAAAAAGCACATCCTCTACCACGGGGCCGTTTTCAAGCATGGTAATAACGACATCTGCGTTCAACACGGCTTCACGCGGTGTGTCGGCGACCTTAGCTCCCCATGATTCCAACATTTCCGCTTTGCTGCGGGTGCGGTTCCATGCGGTCAGCTGATAGCCAGCATTGAGAAGGTTGGTCGCCATGGGCAATCCCATCAGCCCAATACCGAGAAACGCAACTGTCGGTAAACTCATTCTTGCTCCTTACGCCTGATCTACAGGCAGTTTGTCGGCTTAGGTAAGCCTGCGATCTTAGCGGCCAGTTTGGCCGGGCTGTCTGGAAACAGCGTCATCAGATAGATGCTCTTACCTTTATCGGCACCTAACGCTTGTCCTACAGCTTTTACGAACGGTCGCATAGCCGGAGCGTGCTCAAATGTCTGATAAAAGTCCCGAATTACGTTGAGTACAGCCCAGTGCTCGGGTGTCAGTTCCAGCTGTTCCGAGTGTGCAATTGCTTCTGCAACAGTTTCGGACCAGTCCGATAAAGAGACGAGATAACCTTCGTCATCAACTTCGATGGGGGTGCCGTCGACTACGAGTGTCATGGTTAATACCAACTAACGACTTTGTCGTGCTCACAGGCCAAATCGACGAAGCCGCTATCATCTACCACGGTGAACCGACTATCTTTCATGTCGTTCAGTCCGCGGGCGTCCAGATCGGCTTGTAATGCGTAAAACGCTATATTTGCATTGATCTGATCATAGTGTGCGGCGTGAGCAGGCAGCGATGCCAGGACACCATCTTCGATTAACAGAAGGGCGTCTCCTTCGCTCAGTGCGCTCAGGCAGCGTTTAAGGCATTCGATGTTGCCGGGAGGTTGATTTAGCGTGTGTAGTGCCATAGGTGGGATCTCAGAAGGTTAGAACCACATCGTGGTCCTGAATCAATTGCTGAATGGCGGTTTGATCAAGCTGTGTGGTGTTGTGCTCTAGCGAGTCAGTGGTTAAACCGTGTGTGTTTAGGCTCTCAGCACATACAAACAGCTGGTCAATATCGTACATTGGCAGTGCGGCGAGATTGGCAGAGAGATTTTTCTGCCCAATACCTTTGGCTTGGTGGCCGCCAATCAGTTGAAACACACCATCATCAGCAAACAAGATACTGATCGGCATTTCAAAGACACCACAGGTTAATGCAACATCCAGCGAATCTCGTGCGTTAGAACGGCCGTACGGTGCGCGACGATTAATGATCAGTACTTTCTTCTTGTCGGGCATGGCTCAGGCTCCAAAGGTAATAACACGGTCAGAATGAGCAATAGCGTCGGCCAGCTGGCCGAGCCCTGAAAGCTCAAAGCCTTCTGCCAGGTTGGAACCTGACTTGCCATATC
>NZ_JBFGYC010000295.1:0-4989 GCF_041587635.1 Pontibacterium sp.
CGATTCTATCGAGCATCATTGCCGGTCACGGACGCCATATAACAACGGGTAAAGCGTTTTCGCTGTCTTTGGTTTACGTATTGTCGGTGTCTTTGACCTATACCGTCGCCGGCGTAGTGGCGGGTTTGTTTGGTGAAAACTTGCAAGCCGCCTTTCAGAATCCGTGGATTATCGGTTCATTCGCGGGGTTGTTTGTATTGCTGTCGTTGTCGATGTTTGGTTTCTATGACCTGCAGCTGCCGAATAGCTGGCAGACCCGGTTGAATCGTATGAGCAGCAATCAGAAAGGCGGCACAGTGACCGGTGTTGCAGTGATGGGATTGCTATCGGCCCTGATTGTGGGTCCTTGTATGGCGGCGCCACTGGCTGGTGCGTTGATCTATATCGGTCAGAGCGGTGATCCAGTGATGGGCGGAACTGCGTTGTTCAGTTTAAGCATGGGTATGGGCGTTCCTCTGTTGTTGATTGGTGTGTCGGCGGGCAAGCTGTTACCTAAGGCCGGGATCTGGATGGAGTCTGTTAAGGCCGGTTTTGGTGTCATGCTGCTGTTGCTGGCGATCTGGATGTTGGATCGTATTGTGGCAACGGAAGTGACCATGCTGCTGACAGCGGGCGTGTTGATCGCAAGTGCAATCTTTATGCACGCGCTGGATCGTCTGCCTGAGCCATCCGGCGGTTGGTTGCGCATCTGGAAAGGTGTGGGTGTCATCATGTTGATTTACGGTTCTGCCTTGCTGATTGGCGCGTTGTCCGGAAATCGCAGTATGATTTATCCATTGCAGGGTGTTGCGGTGGGTGTCGGGCAGGTGGCTGCGACACCGGCATTGCCGTTCAAAAAGGTGACCTCTCCCGCGCAGCTGGATCAGTTGCTGGCTGAAGCCAGGCGAACTGGTAAACCGGTTATGCTCGATTTCTACGCCGACTGGTGTATCTCCTGTATAGAACTGGAAACCTATACCTTTGCCGACCGCAATGTGCAGATGGCGTTAAGCGGGTTCGAGTTGATTAAAGTGGATGTCACCAGCAATGATGCTGATGCGAAAGCTCTGAACAAAGAATATGGCGTGATTGGTCCGCCAGCGTTGATCTTTTTTGATCCGCAGGGCGAGCTACATAAAAACATGACACTGATCGGTGTCGCTGAGCCAGAGGATTTTGTCGCGCATCTCTCGCGACTGGGCACATAACAATAAAATGCTTGTGAGCAATGGAGGATGAACATGGTGAAGAAGTTACTTGTCGCAGCGGCCTTTTGCAGCGCGTTACCTGTCATGGCAGCGGACCCGGATAACGGTCAGGAGCTGTTTCATGAGGTCGCGCTGGAGCGTGTGATCCGCGGCGTCGAATACACGGATGCAAACTGCTACACCTGTCATGAAGCGTCATATTTTAAGCGACAGGACCGCGCGGCAACCACTTGGCCTAAGCTGAAAGCCTGGATTGAAGGCTGTAACACCAATTTGGATGTGGGCTGGTTTCCTGACGAAGCAGAAGATGTTGCGGCATATATGAACCGTGAGTTTTATAAATTCCCGGTTGCCGATTAAAGTATCCTCCAAAAAAATGCCCCGTCAGTCAGTGCTGGCGGGGCAAATATTCTGTGGTGGCTTGGGGTACTGCGTTTACCACAGAATACAACGATGATCGTTCCAATTCTTACTTGTGCTCTAATCGCACATTTCCGGCTGCACAGTTTCTAATCGTAAAATACTGTCCCGCATCGCAGCAGGTACGGCAGCGATCCCATTCTTGTTGTAGTCCACGCAGACAATCATGGATTCACCCTCGGCGGCGATGGCTTGATGCTCAACGCTATAGACAACGTGGTACATTTTGAAGCGATCACCTTTTAACTGTGTAACCCGCGTGGCGGAGATAACCGTGTCGGGGTAGGTCAGAGGGATTCGGTAGCGGCAGTTGGTATCGCGTAGGATGGGGCCAACGCCAGTTTCATCCATGATCCCTTTGAAATCACACGCTTCAAGGTATGCCATCCGTACGGACTCAAAATGTTTGAGATAGACCAAATTGTTCACGTGCTGAAAGGCATCCATATCGCCCCAGACAATTGGGATCTCAATCTGTATGGGATAGTCTTTTAATAACTCGCTTTTCACGGCTTTCTTCCTCGTCCTGCCTGATAGACCCATTTAGCCGCAAATCTTTCGATAAGTTAAATTTTTAATAATTATTAAAGCTATAAATCGTGTTTATGGTAATTATTGAAAGTTATGATTTCTGTCTGCTTTTCAAAACCCGTATGCTGGGGAGTAGTGAGAGACATAGAGCACTGAGGTCGAGTTATGAGTCAGCACCGTAGTCATCGATATGTAGGGCAATGTCATTGCGGCAATATCAAATATCAGTTTGAAACTGCACGTGTGTTAGATGCCCGCAATTCTCGAGAGTGTCAGTGTGAGTTTTGTTTGATGCATCGAAATTTGTACCAGTCTGATCCAGATGGAAAACTGGTGATTGATGTTGGGAATACTCAGCAATTGAACGAATATCAATTTGGACACAAAACGGCGAACTTTCTGATCTGTCGAAACTGTGGGGTGATGCCAGTCGTGACCTCTGAGATCGACGGCAAGTTATATGCGGTGATTAATGTGAATTGTCTGCAGCCGCGTTTAGTGCTGGCCGAAGGGGAAACCGTTGTGCCGATGGTGTATAGCGATGAAAAAACCGGGCCACGTCTGGCACGTCGAAAGAAGAACTGGATTGCTGATGTGACCCTGACTCAGAACGTCGGTCTATAGGTTAATTGGGAACCGTATTATGGAGATCAGACAGATACGTTATTTTTTAGCCGTGCAGGAAACGGGAAGCTTTACCCGTGCGGCCGAGAAGATGTTTGTGACACAACCTGCGTTGTCGACGGCGGTCAAAGCGTTGGAGGAAGAGCTGGGCGCTGCACTTCTGATACGGAAACCCAGACGTATTACGCTAACGCCTGCCGGGCTGCGTTTCCGAGATCGTGCTTTTGCCATTCTGGCTGAATGCAATGCGGCTAAACGTGATCTGATGGACTCTCGCGATCAGCGACAGTTAAGGCTTGGTGTGTTGGGTACCCTTGATACACCGCCCGTGAACGATCTGTTGCACGATTTTCGCAGGACCTACCCGGATATTCTGTTGCATCTGCAAACGGGTAACAGGGAGGAGTTGGCGCAGCGTATGGGGCAGGATAAGGTCGATCTGTTGATTACCTCTCTTTCTGGTGATGAGGCGTCCCATACTGCGCTGCCGTTATATCAGGAGCGCTTTGTTCTTGTGGTGCATAACCAACACCCATTGGCGACCCGCAGTAGCGTGCATCTGGCAGATCTTCATGAGCAACCCTTTGTTTTGCGCAAGCATTGTGAGGTGCTGAATGAGGGTAAGCGGGTATTTCTCTCCGAGCAGGCTCAGCCCCACTTTACGTGTCGAACGGATTCTGATGGTTGGGCGTTGTCCATGGTGCAGAATAATCTTGCCGCCACCATTATGGGGGAAACGGTTGAGGCCCCTAATATAGTCAAAGTTCCTATCGTTGATTTTGGTTTGATGCGCACCGTGGGGTGTTTGTGGCGTGCTCACAGTGATCCGGAGGGTGTTAAGCAGTTTACCGACTTTGCAGCACAAAAAAGTTGGGCACTTGCCGGGTGAAGGGGGTAGGTCTCCTAGTTTTGTTGGGGTACCTCTAAAGAGATAGTTTTGACTCTGTAAGCCCCGTGCCAACTGGATTTTAGATGTTCTGAAGCGAATTAGTCACCTGCGGAGACTTTGATTTTAATCAAGAACTGTCGGGCAGAAGGCTCTAAAGTGAGGGCTATCGAATTTGGAGGTCCCCATGAGTATTCAGTTTAAAGAGCTGTTGGATGCCGCTGGCACGCAGGATGAGCCGCAGCGTTTATTGTTCCTTTTCGCACAGATCGAGAAGCAGGACAGTAAAAAACACAAGCAGCGTCAGCATGGTTCAGTTGTACCGCTGATGTGCGTTGATAAGTTACCCGCAGAGCTGACTGATTTTACCGGGCTGGCTGCTGAGGCGGATCAGGTGTCGGCGGGCTGGGACTTTGTGCTGGCGGCAGGGTTGTCTGGTACGGGTGGACAGCCTCCATCGACGGATGATGCGGAACCTCATCTGAATAAGATGGCGAACGATTTGATGATGGGCGCGGATCTTTCCCGTTATGTGATTTTTGATCGTCAGGGTAATCCGGTTTCCATGCAGGCAAACTAAGCATTATCTGCACGATTGATTGGCATTGCCCGGATTTAAGTCCGGGCATTTTTATGTCTGAAGGCTTTGCGGTTTGATCAGGTGATTTTTCGTTTCAGGCCGAAGTCTGCCATGATGCGTGTCGCGATCTCCTCAATGGAGAAGTTAGTCGTGTTAATGCAGTTGATGCCTTCATCCCGAAAGATCTTTTCTACTTTGCGCACTTCCATATCGCACTGATCCAATGACGCATAGCGGCTGTTAGCACGACGTTCCTGACGGATCGCGGACAATTGGAAAGGCTCAATCGTCAGGCCATACAGTTTGTCCCGGTGTTTTTCCAAAAACTCCGGAAGTTTGCTGTGATGGATATCATCTTCGGTCAGTGGATAGTTGGCCGCACGAATACCGAACTGCATCGCCATATAGAGGCATGTAGGTGTTTTTCCGCTGCGAGATACGCCCAGCACGATGATGTCGGCGCGATCGTACTGTTGAATACGGCCACCGTCATCGTTATCAATCGCATAGTTCACGGATTCAATGCGGTCTTTGTACTTATTCACTTCGCCGATGGCATGTGAGCCGCCGACAGAATAGGATGACCGCGTCTGGAGTTCGCTTTCCAGCGGGCTGAGAAAGGTGGAAAAGACGTCAATTTTGAAACCGTCACACTGACTTAAAATACGACGAATTTCTTCATTAACAATGGTGTCGAAAATGATCGGACGTTCGCCATCGTCAATGCAGGCATCGTTGATCTGCTGAACCGCGGCTTCCGC
>NZ_JBFGYC010000296.1:0-4975 GCF_041587635.1 Pontibacterium sp.
CCTGATCAGCTTTAATCGCGGGCACTGGGTCTGGAATGAAGAGAGTATTCGCCAACAGGAGATGACAGATAACGTTGTTGATCTGATGGTCAACAAGATTCAGAAGTTGTCTCCGAACACACAAAAAATGTTACAGCTTGCCTCCTGTCTGGGTAGCCCATTCAGTCTGCGTATTTTATCCATCGTACACCAACGTTCACCGCAAGAGACCGCCGCGGATCTGTGGCAAGCGATGGCTGAGCGGCTGATCTTGCCACTCGATAACTACCACCTGCCCCGCCAGCCAAGTGCTGACAGCACCCGGTATCGATTTATTCATGACCGCGTACAACAAGCTGCCTACAGCCTGATATCAGATGCCGCGCGTTTACCCGTACATCTTAAGATTGGTCAGCTGGCGTTGGATAATTTCGATTCAGAGGAGTTCGAGAGCCGGATTTTTGAGGTAACAAACCATCTCAACATCGCACGTGACCTGCTCAAGGAAACAGATGAACGCTTAAACCTGGCGGAGCTGAACTTAAAAGCGGGTATTGGCGCACGTGATGCAGCCGCTTTTGAAACAGCCTATGACTATTTCAATACAGGACTGGAACTACTGCCCTCCAATCGATGGCAAGACCATTACGATTTGACCTTGTCGTTGCATACCAATGCGGCTGAAACGGCTTATATCCGTAATGACTTTGAACAACTGCAACGGCTCATTGAGCACGTTCTGACCAATGCACAGAGTCTGCTGGAAAAAGTACGGATGTACGAAATCCTGATTCAGGCGCACATCTCCCGCAATGCTTTCGACTCGGCATTGGATACTGCACTGAAGGTATTGGATCTGCTGGGGATTACGATTCCAAAACATCCGGGCAATACCTTTAGCTGGGCCAACAAGTTAAAGACTCAGTGGATGCTGAAGCAAACTCCGCCAGAATCTGTGCTTAAGATGCCCGCAATGACATCGGATGCCGTCCTCGCCGCCCTGCCGATCATGGCCAGTATGTTTGGTGCGGTTAAATTCTCCAGTTCCGAGCTGCGCCCGCTGATTATGGCGAAGCAGGTTGAACTGACGCTGAAACACGGTTTAGGCCCATCTTCAGCACTGGCATTCGCCGGTTACGGTGGCGTATTGTGCGGGCGATACAATGCCATTGTTCAGGGATATCGTCTGGGGAAAACGGCACTGGCCATTGACGAACGCCTGCCTTCCCGGCTCACGCACCATAAAACCTTATCGTTGTTTAATAGCTATATCCGCCACTGGAAGGAGCCTCTGAGCAATACACTTGAGTCCTTACAGAAAGGCTATCATCTCGCACTGGATTGTGGGGACGTAGAATGGGGCACCTACTGTATCGCGGCATATATCCAGTACGCCTTTACACTGATCAAAGATATGGAAGGCATCCAGCCACAGCTGGAGCAGTACATGCTCCGCATGCAGGCAACAGGGCAAAAACAATCTGAACAATATTCTAGATTAGCCCTGCAAAGCATTGATAATATTAGAGGTATTAGCGATTCTCCAACGCGTCTGGATGGCCGCTACTACTCTGAGGACAGTGCCCTTTCAGACTACAAAGAGAACAACCATCGTACGGCTATCTGCCTGCAACACATGTATAAAGCACTGCTCTTTTACATGTTCGGCGAGTACGACCAGGCCGCAGTTCATGGCCGACAGGGTGAAAGTTACATCTCGTCCATTCACGGCACGTATGCTCAACCGTGGCTGCACTATATCAGCGCGATGGCCCAGCTGGCATTGATACCCAATACGAACCTCTTGCATCAGCCGGTGCGTCTACGCCACATAAAACGAATCCAGAAGATGACTCAGGGCTGGGCGAAGCACTGCCCA
Source organism: Pontibacterium sp. (assembly GCF_041587635.1). Lineage (NCBI taxonomy): Bacteria > Pseudomonadati > Pseudomonadota > Gammaproteobacteria > Oceanospirillales > Oceanospirillaceae > Pontibacterium > Pontibacterium sp. The sequence continues at coordinate 1,859 of NZ_JBFGYC010000296.1, forward strand.
ACCAACCATCTTCACCATTACAAACTGCTGACGGCCGAACTGGCGCGCGTACAGAAACGTTATACCGCTGCGATGGATCTGTTCGATGAGGCGATCGCAGCCTGCCGCGAAAGTGAAATTATGCTGGATCTGGCCCAGGCCCATGAGCTGGCAGCCCGCTTATATCTCGACTGGAATAAACCCAAGATAGCGGGTTCGTACTTGAATGACTCCGTGAAACTCTATCAGTCGATGGGCGCAAACGCGAAAGTAGAACAGATGTTTCGGGTTTACAGTGAGCTACTGGATCCTCGCGAAACACCGAACACCAACGGCCGAACAATTATTGGCGATAATCATGCCCCGTCAGTATTAAGCAATCAGGCCATTGATATTGCGTCGGTCATCAAAGCATCCCACGTGATTGCAGACGAAATCGTCCTGGAAAAGCTGCTGGGTCGATTGATGACACTGGCACAAGAGAATGCAGGCGCGCAGCGCGCTATTCTCGCACTCAAACGTGGCCCTGCATTATATATCGAAGCCGAGGCGGGTCTGGATCGCGATCCGACATTCTTCAGCAGCATGGCCGTTGAGGATGGCAGCGATAAGTTACCGGTTAATGTTGTGCACTATGTTGCCCGCACCAAAGAAACGGTGGTACTGGGTAACGCTCTGGAGCACGAAATGTTTATGCACGACAGCTATATTCGTACGCATAATCCACGCTCCCTGTTGTGCATGCCAATCTTGTACCACGGTGATCTGACAGCAGTACTGTATCTGGAGAACAATGAGAGTTCAGACGTATTTACACGCGAACGTCTGGAAACCCTACAGATTTTGTCCGCTCAAGCGGCAATCTCCATAGAAAACGCCAAACTTTACTCGAGCCTTGAACAATCAGAAGTGGAATTCCGGTCCCTCTTCGAAAACGCCGTAGAGGGTATTTTCCGAGCATCTTCTGACGGCTCTTTTCTTTCAGCAAACCCGGCACTGGCGCACATTCTGGGCTACGAATCACCCCAGGCATTTTTGGATACGATTACCGATGTCGCGAGCCAGTGCTTCGAAAACCAGGATGCGCTGGATCAGTTCATGGTTCGGCTATCCAGCGAGAATCAGGTGCAGAGCTTCGAAACCCGCTGGCTAAATGCTTGCCAACAGCCACTGGATGTCTCCATCTCAGCCCGGCGAGTACTGGACGATAAGCAGCAAGTACTCTATTACGAGGGCTCGCTCACCGACATTAGCGAACGTAAAAGCCGGGAAGTAGCTGAGCATGAGCGCCTCGCTGCTGTGGTCGCACGAGAAAAAGCGGAAGCCGCAAGTGATGCTAAATCACAATTCCTCGCCACCATGAGTCATGAAATACGCACACCGATGAACGGTATTTTGGGTATGGCGCAACTCCTGCAGCGTGGAGACCTGAGTGCCGAACAAGTACATCAGGTTAAAGCCATCTACAACTCTGGCCAGTCGTTGCTATCCATCCTTAACGATGTCCTCGATTTCACCAAGGTGGAAGCCGGACAGGTTGATCTGGAACATCGAGACTTCTCGTTACAGCAGTTATTGGAGGAACTTCAGGCCATATTGCGCCCCACTGCTGATGAAAAATCGTTGGATCTGATTGTTCGATATGATCACGATCTGCCCGAATGGGTAAACGGAGATCGCCGTGTAATTAATCAGGTTTTGATGAACCTTTGCGGGAACGCACTGAAGTTCACTCAGCAAGGCTTGGTCGCAATCCGCATCAAGCTACTACACAAAGATACGCCGCAATTTCAGGTACGTTTTGAGGTAGAAGACAGCGGTATCGGTATTCCGGTTGAAGCCCATGAAAAGATCTTCCAGCACTTTAGTCAGGCGGATAGCTCCATTACGCGCCGATTCGGTGGTACCGGCCTTGGGTTATCGATCTGTAAACGACTGGTTGAAGCACAACAAGGTCAAATTGGCTGTAACAGCACCCCCGATAAAGGCAGCCTGTTCTGGTTTGAGATTCCGATTAAGGCTGCGACTGAGACCCATCCTGCCCCGACGCACGCGGCTGATATTGGTATTCAGACGTCCCTGAATGTCCTGTTGGTGGAAGATACTGAAATCAATCAGCAAGTCACCGCGGGCTTGCTAGAGAGTGACGGACACAAGGTTACAATTGCCGATGATGGATTCACCGCCCTATCGCTACATAGCGATAATGACTACGATCTGATCCTGATGGATATCCATCTACCTGATATGGATGGTATGGAGACGACCCGGCGCATGCGCCAACATCCAAATGCAAAAAAGGCAGCCGCTAAGATTATTGCATTTACTGCGTCAGTAACGGATGCAGAGATCCAGTATTACTATGCTGCAGGTGTGAATGCCGTCCTTTCCAAGCCACTGCAATTTGCTGAGCTAAAACAACTGCTAGCAGAACAAACACCATTGGTTCCAGAAACCATGACGGAACACAGCAGCCATACACGGTTAAATCTAGCCCTGTTACAACAACATCGAGAAATGCTGGGTGACGAACAGCTTAGTGTGTTGCTTCAGCGTTTTGTGCAGCAATCAGACGAGCTCTTCCAACAGTTAAAAACTTCGTCCCATAGTAGTGAATGGCATAAGGTGCAGCAGCTCGCACACAAACTGGCAGGCGCCAGCTCCAACTTTGGCCTCGATGAACTGAGCCTCTTATGTAAAGAGATTGAAACAGGTGATACGCATAATCACGAAGTTGTAAGAAAACAGGTAGAACACGCGTATCAAATTTATTTACAAAGCCTCGAAGATCTACGCGGTTTTCGGGTTGTTCAAAGCGAATAGGTCGCTTTTGTAAACAAAATCATCCATAAGTGTATCGATTAACTTGCAATATTTTCATCCACTTAACAACCTCGCTTTAGCCCCCGTTATTCCTGGTATCAAACGACTTCAACACCGTGCATTAAATTAAACTGAGTGTCATTGGGACAACTCAGCATTCGCTGCCCTTCCTTTAATCTATTGAATTAGAAGAGATTTCAAAAACACACACTAAATTGAGATCACGCGTTTATCTATACGCAAGCTGCTGCAACTGAATATTGATCCGCTCCCAACCGCTTTGGCATCACTAGACTAATAATGACGATGTAAACA